>NZ_CALLZT010000016.1:0-15455 GCF_937858515.1 uncultured Gordonia sp.
GGTAGAGCTACGGACTTTTAATCCGCAGGTCCCAGGTTCGAGCCCTGGTGGGGGCACTCAACAATCCCCGTCTGACCCGTATGGTCGGGCGGGGATTTCGTCGTCACGGACGATCCTCACGTTTACCGTCGATGATCTCGGCCACGGGGCGACCGAGATCGATCTTCGGGAGCCTCGAACGATCCCACTCCGAAGAACTGCTCGGCCAGGACCTGGTTCCACCAGGTTTCTATGCGGTCGGGGCTCCATCCGCGTTCGAGGTGCAGGGCGTCGAAGGTGGCCATCGAGCAGGTGGCTGCGAAGATGTCCAGGGCTTGTTCCAGGTCGACGCCATCGCGCCAGGTGCCGGCGGGCCAGTTGCTGAAGACCTCGCGGCGGACCGTGTCGCCGCGTTGCCGGCCTTCGCGGTAGGCGGCGTCGAGGTCGGCGTTGTCGTAGCGGGCGGCGGCGATGATGCGGATCACGGCGCCGCCGTTCTCGAACAGTCGGCGGTCGAAGCCGACGACGGCGGCGAGCTGGCCGCGCGGATCACCTGCTGCGGCGGCCAGTTCTGCGCCGGCACGTTCGGTGTCGGCTTCGAGATCGACGCTGTCGACGAGGGCTATCGCCAAGCCTGCTTTGCCACCGAAGGTGCCGTACACCGTTGCCTCGGAAACACCGGCGGACGCCGCCACGGCACGCACGCTGGTGCCCGACCACCCGTTCTTGAGAAAACTCTCGTGGGCGGCCCGGGTGATCAGGGACCGCGTGAGTTCGGCCTGCTGGGCCCGTAGCGCCGATCGGTACGGCCGGGCGTCGGCCTGACCGGCATTGTCGGGCGTTTGCACGATCGCCACTGTACACCCAGCCGGAGTCGGTCTATATTCACTCAATACATCTCTAATGAATTGAGGAGCGATGATCGAACCTGCGAAAGTCTTGGGAATCGGACTGGTGGCCGGTGGCGGGTTGTACGCCGTCGGCGGGATGCTGCATCCACGCGGTTCCGGCGACACCAAGGACGCCTACATCGCGTCGATGCTGTCCCAGAACTCCTGGGCGGGATCGCATCTCGCGTCCTGCGCGGGTCTGGTCCTCATCGCCGTAACACTGATCGCCACGGCCCGCACAAGCACATTCGGACTCGCGGGCCGGACCTGGATCTGGGCGGCGGCCGCCGGCGCAGGACTCGGCGCGGCCGAACTGCTCCCCCACACCGCGGCAGCATCCGACCTCAGCCATCTCGAACACGGTGATTCGACGCCGATCCTCGACACTCACCTGTTGTTGCAGACCGTCGCGACGCCGGCCCTCGGGCTGACCACCGCGGCGCTGGCCGTCTACGTCGCCCGGCAGTCACAAACCGGGCCAGCCCGCGCGTTGGCCGCGATCGCAGTGCTCTGCGGCGTCGCCTACGCGTTCGCGGGACCGCTGACTGCCATCAGCGAGGGTGTGCGATTCGTGGTGCTGTTCCCGGCGTCGGCGGGTATCGCACTCTGGTACCTCGGAACAGGGATCCGGTTGCTCACGCGGCATACCGCACCCGCCGCACCCACGGCACCGGCCATGGAAGCGGTGCGATGATGGCCGCCGTCACGCTATACACCGCGGTTGCCCTATGGGGAATCCTTTGCGGTGCAGTTGTTTACGAACATTTGGCCATCATCCCGGTGTGGGCGTCTCACCCACCGGAGTCGCTGTCGATGTGGAAAGGACCGTACCGCATTATGCCACAACGCTTCTGGATCGTCATCCATCACGTCATCATCGTGATGATCCTGGCCGCGGTCGCCACCAACTGGAACAACGTGGCACGCAACCCGATCGCCCTCACCGGTGCGGGATATGTTCTCGCAGTTCTGGTTCCGACAGCGATATGGTTTGTTCCGCGCCTGCTGCGACTGACCGATCCCGACAACGACATGCCGGCCGACGTGTGGCGGCGACGCAGCAAGCTCTGGGAACGCCTGAGTCTGGTGCGCGGCGCTGTCGTGATCGCACTGATCATTCCGCTGCTGGTCGCCGTCGAGGTCCGGGCGTGACGCCCCCGACGGGACACTATTGCACCAATAGCCCTCTGCGGCAGAGAAATACGACGACAACCAACGCGCAGCCCCGACATATTCGCTCGCCGAGACCGAACCCGCGCAGTACCATCGGCCGAATATTCATCCCATGCCCCCACCGAGAAACCCGATGACTGCCTACTTCACCGCGGACCTGCACCTGCACCACAGCAAGCTGGCCGGTCTGCGCGGCTTCGACACCACCGGTGCGCACGACGCGGCGGTGATGGCTGAGCTCTATCGGCTCGATCCGGAGAACGACGTGCTGTGGGTCCTCGGTGACATCTGTTCGGGCGGCATCGCGAGCATGCACATCGCTCTGGAGCAACTGAGCACACTGGAGGTCCCCCTGCATCTGGTGACCGGCAATCATGACCCCGTCAATCCGATGTACCGCAACGCTCAGCGGCACGCCGCCGACTTCGCCGATGTCTTCGAATCGGTACAGCAACATGCGCGCACCAAGATCGGCGAACACGGAGTACTGCTGAGCCATTTCCCCTACGCGGGCACCCCGGACGAGCACGAACGCGACAAGTTCCTGCAATTCCAGCTCCCCGACCTGGGTATGTGGCTGGTGCACGGACATACCCACAGCAGCCGACGGCGCAGCGGCAAACGAAGTGTCTGTGTCAGCCTGGAGGCTTGGGGGCTGCGCCCGGCATCGGAGGACGAACTGGTCACCGAGATGGCGGTACGGGTGTGACGCGACCCGCCGCGACGTCGACTGCGGCGCCGAACGGTTCGATGAAGTCCTCGGCGCCGAGTACGCAGCAGGCATGGCCGCCGGGCACCTCGAAACGCCTCGCCCCGGGGATGCCGTCGAGCAGCAGTTGCTGCCGCGCCGGCGGCACCACCTTGTCCCGGGTGGACACCACCACCGACGTAGGGACGTCGATGTCGCCGAGCCAGTCGCGGGAATCGAAGCGGCCCAGGCCTTCTCCGAACATCCCGAAATCGGCGAGCGAGGTGGACAGAAACTGCCGGAACGCCCACACGGTGGTGTGCGCACCGATGTCGTCGAGCCGGGTGGATTTCGGCAGCACCCGGTACACGGGGGCGGAGAACCTGCCCACCTTGTCGGCGATCGCCTGCACGCGCGGATCCTGTTCGGAGAAGAACGGGCCGGTCGAGCACAGCACCATACCGCTGAGCCGTCCGGGGTGCCGGCGCCAGATGAGTTGTGCGATACCGCCGCCCATCGAGAAGCCGGCGGCGGTGAACCTGTCGACGCCGAGCACGTCGGCGACTGCGACGGTGTCGTCGGCGGCGTCATCGAGGGAGAAGTCGGGGGAGGCGATACCCCGGCCATGCCTGCGATGGTCGAGGGTGATAACGCGGTAACGCTCGTTGAGGGCCGGAATCACCGGATACCAACACAGCAGTCCGGTGGTCAGCACCGAATGCAGCAGGATGACAGCCGGTGCGTCCTTGGGCCCGGAGTCGGTGACGAACGTCTGCCCGCGGCCGGGCAGATCGAGCATCGTCCCGGCGGGCAGGTCCCGCAGCGGGTAGGGACGCACGAGATGACGCACACTGCGCCGGGTGCGCTGCAGCAACTCTGGACTCACCCCCTGAACGGTACGCGCACCGATCGCCACTCGGGAACGCTCAATAGCAAGCACACCGAACCCGATTTTCGTGATCAGCAGGACCCGATGGTGACAGTGTGATACAAGACATGCCATTCTGTTTCCCATGATGGAAGTCGAACGTCCGAAGATCGAAGGGTCGATCAAAGTCGGCGATGACAGGCGGATGGGTTTCGCCGAGTGGGGCGAGCCCGGTGGACGAACCTTTTTCTGGTTGCACGGCACTCCCGGCGCACGTCGTCAGATCCCTCTTCAGGCACGCGCCTACGCTGCGGAGAAAGGGTTCCGGCTCCTCGGTCTGGACCGGCCGGGTGTCGGAGCATCGACGGCATACCGGTACAAGTCGGTCTCGGAGTTCCCGAACGACCTGATCACGGTCGCCGACGCGCTCGACATAGATGAGTTCGCGGTCATCGGCCTCTCGGGCGGCGGACCGTACACCCTCGCCACGGCGTCGGCGTTCCCCGACCGGGTGGTGGCCGCCGGCATCCTCGGTGGTGTCGCGCCCACCGTCGGTCCCGAACGCATCGGCGGCGGCGCGATGGAACTCGGTGTGCGTGCCGCACCGCTGGTCCGGGTCGCGGGTGCCCCCATCGGGCAGGTGCTCAGTTCGATCCTGTCGGTGGCCAAGCCCTTCGGTGGGCCGGCCGTCAAACTGTACGGGCTGACCACCACCAAAGCCGACCGCGAGGCGCTGAACCGGCCGGAGTTCTCGGCGATGTTCCTCGACGACCTGATCTTCGGCGGACGCAGGCAGATGACCGCCCCGTTCTCCGACATCCTGGCCTTCGCCAGCGACTGGGGTTTCCAGGTCTCCGACATCAAGGTGCCGGTGCGCTGGTGGCACGGCGACGACGACCACATCATCCCGTTCTCACACGGCGAACACATGGTGTCGTTGCTGCCCGACGCCAAGCTGTACCCGCTGCCCGGCGACAGTCACCTGTCGACGCTGCATCAGGCGACCGACATCATCGACGAGCTCAACGCCGTGTGGGACATCGAACGGCCGTCCAAGAAGTAGTTCAGGGAGCTGTCACCGACAGCCCCACCGCCAGACCCAGGACCACCGCCATCATCGCGAGCTGTATCGCGGCGCGGCGGATGGCCTGGGTCTGAGTGCTTTTGTGCCGTACTGCGGCGGGCACCCAGGTGATACGGTGCCGGGCGGCCAACGCGACGAGCCCGCACAGCCCTACCGATTTACCGACGACGATCAAGCCATAGCCGGTGGTGGCCAGCGCTGTCACCGACCCCAGTTCGATGACGGCCGACGCCATCCCGGACAACACCAGCAACAGCACAGCCCACAAGGCGAGTTCGGAGAACCGCGGCAGGCTCCGCGCCCAGCCGGACCGGCCGCGCACGGTCAACACCAGTGCGGCGAGAGTGCCGCACCACCACGCCGCGGCCAGCGCGTGTGCGGCCACCAGCACCGGCATGACCGCGTGCGTGCCGGGGTGCGCCGAGATCGCCACCGCGACGAGTCCGACGCCACCGAGCATCGCCACCACCTGCACAGGCACGACCGCGCCGGTGAGCAGGTGGGCGCATGCCCATCCCACCACCGCCAGCGCGCATACCGCCGCGACCAGGTCAGGTGCGCCGTGGCTCATCACCTCGGAGAACTGTCCGACGCCGATGTCGCCGATACCGGTGCCCACCTGATCGGCGGCCCGGGCCCACGCCGCCACCAGCGACGCGGCCGCCCATACCCCGCCCGTCACACCGATCGCCGTCGGCGAAGGTTCGGTGCCGAGCGTGGGCATTCCGCCCAAACCCACCAACAGAGTCGCCGCGGCCAGCGCCGCGACAGCCGGGAGCGCTGTCGCGCCGGCTGGGTCCGCGGAATCTCCGGCCGCGCCGAGCACCGCGGCTGCGACCAGACCGACGACCATCATGGGCACGCAGGCAACCACCAGCAGCACCCGTGAACGGCCGTCGGCCGGGTTCGTCGACAGTGTCAGCTCCTGCGGCGGCGTGACATCGCGACCATCGCTCCCACGCCGGTACCGATCACGACGACCGCACCGACGACGAACGGCCACACCGGAACCCCGTTGCCCGAGTCCGACTCGTCACTCGCCGACGCACCCGGTGTCCCGGTCCCGGCGACGGTGAGCGTGAATCGCCGCTGCCCTTCGACCGGATGTCCGTCGGCGGAGGTGATGCGGTAGTTGACGGTGTAGGTGCCGACCGGGCCGAGCGGGCGCAGCACGACGCTCAACCGCGGCCCGTCGACGGTGGCCTTGCCGTCCTGCCAGAAGTTGCCGTCCGGTCCGACCACGGTGAGCACCGCGAACTGCTCCTGCATCGGCTCGTTGAAGGTCAGCACCACCTCGGGCGGACCCGCCGACAGTTGCGCTCCCTCGGCCGGCACCGATGACTTCAGGGACGAATGCGCAGCAGCGGTCCCGGCCGACGCCACACCGAGCAACGCGGCCAGGAGCAGCAGAAGCACCGCAACCGGATACCGGCTACGCATGACCACCGTGGCCGGATACCGGCTACGCATGACCACCGACTCTGCGACGCCGTGAGGCGACCAGACCGAACGCCACACCCATGACGCCGACGGCCAGACCCGCCCCGCCGAGCCAGCGTGCGGTGCTGTCCGAGCTGTCGTCGGCGTCCTCGGCCGACGACTCGCCGTGACCCCCGTGGCCGCCGGTGCCGACGGGAAGTGTCAGTGTCGGTGCCGGATGATCGGGCTCGTCGCCGTTGCTCTTGGTCGGCTGATTCCAGTTCACCTTCTGGCCGTCGGCGTACGTCTGTACGGCAGGCAGTTCGACGGTCTTCTTCTCGGGGAACGGGCCACCGGCGACACGGAACTGGCCGAACTGGCCGACGGGGACACCCGACGTACCCGGCAACGCCGTCCAGGTGATCGAGGTGGCCTCCGAGGTCTTCGGGTCCTTGGCGACCTCGGCCTTCCAGCCGTTGATCATCTCGGGGCGAGCCGATTTGAGCCGGGGCAGGGTGACGGTGAGGGCGGTGGTGGCCGCGGTGTCGGACTCGTTGGGCACGACGAAGGTCACCACCCCGTATCCACCCTGGGTGAGAGTCGGGGCGTTGGCACTGACATGGGCGTCGGCCGCACCGGCGCCGAGAGTGGTGCTCGCGCCGCCCACGACGGCGACGGCACACAGTGCCGTCAGCGAAGATCGATTCATACGAAACATGATGGAGTTCAAAGCCTTTCAGGCAAGATCGGGTGCGCGCCGAGGCTTCGGGCCAGGCGCGCGGGTCGACTACAGAGGAGACTGCGACCATTCCCGGAGGCCCCCGGACACCGCCTGCGCCGGTCAGCAACGCTGTCGGCCCCACCCGCACGACCCCGGCGATCCGCGGTGCCGATCGTCGCTGGGCATACCGGCCGGTGACGAGCCTGCGAGCAGCGACCAGCACCGCGCCGACGAGCTGTGCCAGTTGCGCGGCGATCACGATCACGACCGCGGTCAGCGCGACGGCCACCGCGTGCGCGGCACTCATCGGCCAGGACACGCCGCCGGAGTGCCCGGGCATCGGGTGGGTACCGGCGGCGAGCAGCGCGTGCGCGGCGGCCTGCGCCGCCGACAGGACCGCGGCCAACCGTAACCATGTCGGCGCCGGACGACGCAGAACGGCGGCAGCGCTCTGCTGCGACGGGGCGGCGGCGATCGCGGAGACCGCACCGACACCGGTCAGCAGGACCAGGTTCGACGCCGACGCGGATTCGCCCCCCGCCGAACCGTGGGCCGCGGCACCCAGAGCGGGAACTGCGAGGACGACAGCAGCCCGGACGGGCAGCACATCTCCTCGCTCGAAACTCACGCGGTACAGCATCCCACGTCCGCCACCCGCGCCCGTGTCCGGTTCGCGGACACACCGCAATCGGGAACGGCCACCGGCGCCGGGAACAGATGACAGAATCGACGGTATGGCCCTTTCGCCCGCGGACTCCGCACCGGCGCAGACATCAGGCGCGCAGTCCGACGACACCCCCGCCACCGAGCGCGTCGTGATCCGCGAACTCACCGACTCCGACGATCTCGCGACGCTGGCCAAGGTCTTCGACGACGTGTGGCGCCCGGACCCCAGCAACCGGGTGACCGACACCGACTCGCTGCGGGCGCTGTCGCACACCGGCAACTATGTCGTGGGCGCGTTCATCGACGGTGTGCTCGCCGGCGGCAGCGTCGGGTTCTTCGGCGCGCCCGTCGGCACGACGCTGCACAGCCACATCACCGGGGTCTCCCGCCTGGGCCGCGGACACAACCTCGGCCGCGCGCTGAAGCTGTATCAACGCCAATGGGCCATCGATCGCGGACTGTCGGAGATCACCTGGACGTTCGATCCGCTGGTGTCCCGCAACGCCTACTTCAACCTGGTCAAACTCGGTGCACGGCCGCGGGAGTACCTCGTCGACTTCTATCGGCCCGACGGAACCGATCTCGCCGCCGGCGACCGGCTGTTCATGTCGTGGCCGCTCGACGTTCCTGTTCCCGACCCGCCGGTCGTCGATCCGGGCGGTCCGGGTGTCGTGTACGCGGTCGACCTGCAGGACCACGACCACCCACAGGGCAAACCCGAGGTGATCACCGACTCGGCGACCGTCGTGGTGCCGGTGCCCGGCGACATCGAGTCGATGCGGCGTACCGAGCCGATCGTCGCCGCGCGGTGGCGGGTCGCGCTGCGGGAGGCACTCGCCCCGCTCATCGGCGGGCCGGAACGTTCCCCGGTCACCTTCCTGCGGTCGGGTGCCTACGTGTTCGGGCCGGTCGGCGGACCGCCCCCGGAGTAACCGTCAGGCGAGTTCGGCGCGGATCTTCTCGGTGTGCTCACCCAGTGCGGGCACATCGCCCATGGCGAGTTCGACGTCGCCGAACGTCATCGGCGGCAGGATCGCACGCACGTCGCCCTTCTCCGTGCCGATGGTGCGCCAGCGGTCGCGGGCACTCAGCTGCGGATGATCGGCCAGACCATCGAGTTCCCGGATCTCGGCGGCCGGAACCCCCGCAGCGGCCAAGCGTGCGTCGAGGTCGTCGGTGGTGTACTTGCGGGTTTCGTCGGTAACCAGCGCGTCGACCTCGGCGCGTCTTTCCACCCGGGCGATGTTGGTGGCATAGCGCGGGTCGTCGACCAGTTCGGGACGGCCCAGGACATCGGTCATCAACGCCGCCCAGCCGCGTTCGTTCTGCACCCCGATGAGGATCTCGCCGTCGGCGGTGGGGTACCGGTCGTAGGGCACGATCGCCGCATGGCCGACGCCGGCTCGCGGCAACTGCCTGTCGCCGTACAGCCGGATGTACAGCGGGTGACTCATCCATTCGGCCATGGCGTCGAACATCGACACCGACACGGCCGCGCCCTCGCCGGTGACACCCCTGCGGACCAGCGCCGACAGTACCGCGGTGAGGACATACAGTCCGGCGCCGATGTCGGCGGCCGGGATACCTGTTTTCGCGGCGGCGTCGGGGGTACCGGTGACGGAGATGAGGCCGGTTTCGGCCTGGATGAGCATGTCGTAGGCCTTGCGGTCACGATACGGGCCGTCGTCACCGTATCCGGACAGGTCGACCACAACCAGCCGCGGATGGCCGGCGCGCAGCTCGTCGGCACCGAAGCCGAGGCGGGCAGCGGCGCCGGGTGCCAGGTTCTGCACAAACACGTCCGCGCGGGCGATGAGCTTGTGCAGCAGGGCATTGTCGGCGGAGTCGCGCAGGTCGAGGGCGATCGATTCCTTGCCGCGGTTGAGCCAGACGAAGTGGGACGCAACGCCATTCACGTCGTCGTCGTAGCGTCTGGCGAAGTCGCCGCCGTCGGGGCGTTCGACCTTGACTACGCGCGCACCGAGGTCGGCGAGGTGCCGGGTGGCCAGCGGTGCGGCCACGGCCTGTTCGAGGGTGACGACGGTGATCCCGTCCAGCGGCAGAGTTCCGGCCTGTTCTCGATCCATTCCGCAACGATCGCCGATGGTGCCGGGGCCGGTCAATTCCGGCTCACCCCCGCGGCCCGGGGCGTCCGGGCTGTGCGGACCGCATCATCGGCTCGTTATCGTAACCCTTCCCGAACACCTGTCGGGAACTGTGATCTCATGGAAGTGCAGCCCCGGGGCGTCCTTCGAAGGAGGCGACGATGACATCGACGATCGAGATCACCGGTCACAGCCAGCACGAGGCGTGGCTGGCCAAGACCATGCCGCCCATCGAGGAGGTCCGTCCCGGCCTGTGGTCGATCCCGGTCCCGATGCCCGTGTCGCCGCTGCGCTACACCCTCGTCTACGCGCTGGTCCTGCCCGACGGTCTGGCCCTCATCGACACCGGCCTGGACACCGACGAGTCGTGGCGGGCCCTCGTCGACGGCATCCACGTCACCGGCCACGACATCAGCGAGATCCGCTACGTCGCCATCACCCACCTGCATCCCGACCATTTCGGGCTGGTCCCCCGGTTGCTGGAGCACACCGACTTCACCCTCGCGATGCACAGCAACGACGCGAAGTTCATGCGCTTTCGCAGTGACTCCGAGATCCAGCGCGAACAAGACTGGGCCACAGAACAACTCGCCCGTCTCGGCGCCCCCACCGACATCCCCGAAACGGGTATGCAGCACTTCACCCGCCTACCCAAGGGCCGCACCGTCGACGTCGAACTCGACGACCACGCGCCGCTGAACCTGCCCGGCTGGAACGTCAAAGCCTTGTGGACGCCCGGCCACACCCCCGGCCACCTGTGCTTTCTCGACGAGGACGCCGGAACGGTATTCACCGGCGATCACCTGCTCCCCCGGATCAGCCCCAACGTATCCACCACGATCTTCCAGCCGACCGACCCGCTCGCCGCCTACCTCGTCTCGCTCGCACACACCGAACAACTCCCCGACGTCGAAGCACTACCGTCGCACGAATACCGTTTTCGTGGCCTGGCCGACCGAGTCACCACTCTGCTGTCCCATCACGAGGAACGTTTCGACGAGACTGCCGCCGCCGTCGCCGCGCACCCCCAGATCACCGCCTGGGAGATCGCCCGCTCGGTGTCCTGGTCCCGCCCCTTCGACGACCTACTCCTCCCCCTACAACGCATGGCCACCCGAGAAACCCACGCCCACCTCACCGTCCTGGAGTCCCGCGGCATCCTCACCCACGACGGCGAACTCCCCCAACGCTGGTCGGTGGCAGCCACCTGAGTTTGCCGGCAGACCCGGTTTCCGGGTTCAACCGCAAGGTCAGCGGCGGTCTGCCGCTACGCTCGATCCGTGTCTGTTTACTCACATGGGTTTGCCCGGGTTGCCGGGGCGGTGCCGGTCATCCGGGCCGCCGATCCGGCATTCAACGCCGAACGCACCGTCGAACTGCTGCGCGAGGCCGCTGAGCAAGACACCGCGCTGGTGGTGTTCCCCGAGCTGGGGCTGACCGGGTACAGCATCGACGACCTGGTGCAGCAGGACGCGATTCTCGACGCCGCGCTGACCGGGTTGGCGCAGGTACTGGAGGCGAGCCGGGGATTGCGGCCGGTAGTGGCGGTCGGGTTGCCGCTGAATGTCGGTGACGCGCTGTTCAATTGCGCGGCGGTGCTGCGCGACGGCGAACTGCTGGGGGTGGTGCCCAAGTCGTATCTGCCGAACTATCGCGAGTTCTACGAACAGCGGTACTTCTCCGCGGCCCGCGACGCCGTCACCAACACCGTCACCGTGCTCGGGCAGACGGTGCCGTTCGGCGCCGACCTCATCTTCGAGGCCACCGACCTGCCCGGCTTCGCGTTGCATGTGGAGATCTGCGAGGACGGATGGGTGGCGATCCCGCCGAGCACCTGGGCGTCGCTCGCGGGTGCGACGGTGCTGGCGAATCTGTCGGGCAGCCCGGTCACCGTCGGCAAGGAGAGCTACCGGAAGTCGTTGTGCACCGGGCATTCCGCCCGCTGCATCGCCGCGCATCTGTATGTGGCGGCCGGATACGGCGAATCCACCACCGATCTCGCGTGGGACGCCGACGCGCTGATCACCGAGAACGGTACGCTCCTCGCCCGCAGTGAGCAGTTCTCGATGGCCGATCAGATTATCACCGCCGACATCGACCTCGACCGGCTGCGCCAGGAACGGCTGCGGATGATCAGCCTGCGCGACCAGGCCGGGGATTTCCGGGAACAGCTGAAACCGTTGCGGCGCATCACTTTCACCTTCGGCGCCCTCGATGGCACCGACAACGACCTGCGCAGGCTGGTGCCGCGGTTCCCGTTCGTGCCCACCGGTACCGCCGACCGCGACGAACGCTGCCGCGAGGTCCGCAACATCCAAGTGCAGGGTCTGGCACAACGGTTGCGGTCCACCGGGTTACAGAAGATCGTCATCGGCGTGTCCGGCGGGCTCGACTCGACGCTCGCACTGCTCGTGGCCGTCGACACGTTCGACCGGATCGGGTTGCCGCGCACCAATATTCTCGCCTACACGATGCCGGGGTTCGCCACTGGCGGCGCCACCCTGCGCCGGGCGCACGAACTGATGGATTCGCTCGGTGTGTCGGGTACCGAACTCGACATCCGGCCCTCGTGCGAACAGATGCTCGCCGACCTGGACCATCCGTATGCCAAGGGCGAGAAGGTTTTCGATATCACCTTCGAGAACGTGCAAGCGGGCGAACGGACCTCACATCTGTTCCGGCTCGCCAATCATCACGGTGCGATCGTGCTGGGTACCGGCGATCTCTCGGAGCTGGCGCTGGGCTGGTGCACCTACGGTGTCGGCGATCAGATGTCGCACTACAACGTCAACACGTCGGTGCCCAAAACCCTTATCCAGCACCTGATCCGGTGGATGATCGACACCGGCGAGTATTCCACGCGCACCACGACGACGCTGGCGGAGATCCTCGATGACGTCATCTCCCCCGAACTCGTCCCGCCGGGAGAGGACGGCGCGGTGCAGTCCACCGAGGACACCGTCGGCCCGTACGAGCTACACGACTTCTTCCTCTACTACACCACCCGATTCGGTTACCGCCCAAGCAAAGTCGCATTCCTGGCCCGGCACGCCTGGGGTGATCGCACCCGCGGCCCGTGGTCGGAGATGATGCCGGCCGACCGTCGCAACGAATACGACGACGACACCATCGAGCACTGGCTCGCCGAGTTCCTGCGGCGCTTCATGGGTGCGCAGTTCAAACGCACCGCGATGCCCAACGGCCCCAAGATCGGTTCGGGTGGCTCGCTCTCACCACGCGGGGACTGGCGGTCCCCGTCCGACGTCTCCGCCCGCACCTGGCTGGACGAACTGCAAAACCGCTAGTCACAGGTTTCGAGGAGTTTGGCGAGTTCGTCCTCGAAGGAGTGGGCGAGCTTGTCGAGTTCGGGGACCAACTCGGTACAGGCGAGGAGGCCGACGTTGATGGACTTGTCGACGGAGAACACGCTGATGTTGAGTCCGAGACCGTGGAAGATCGGGCCGAGCGGGTACACGCCCACCACGCGCGCGCCGAGGTAGTACAGCGGCAGCGGCGGACCGGGAACATTGGACACCACGACGTTGAACACCGGTGGGTGCAGCGCCGAAAGTTTGCGCCCACCATAGGATTTCATCAGCTGCTGGAGGATCTCACCGGGCGCGAACTGAGCCCACGCCCGCAGGATGTTGGCGTCGATGTCAGCGTGATGGTCCTTGGACCGCCGGGCCAGTTCGGCAGCCCGGTCGACGCGTTCCACCGGATCATCGACGTCGGTGGCCAACTGGGTGAACATGCCGCTGACCTTGTTGGTCCCGGATTCGACGAGTGCGGTCTCGTCGGTGCCGTGCACCGACACCGGCACCATCGCCACCAGCGGCCGGTCCGGCAGACCCCCGTGATTGTCCAGGTACGTCCGCAACGCGCCCGCGGCGATGGCCAGCACCACGTCGTTGATCTTGGCACCGTACTTGTTCTTGATGCGTTTGACGTCGTCGAGTGGCAGCTGGGTGAGCGCGAGCGAGCGGTGCGGCGTGATGGGAGCGTTGAAGGGCGTGCCGGGAGCCTGGAACGGCAGCGGCATCGCCGAACCCTCGAGTGCGCGTTTGGCCCAGCCGATCGGCACCTGGACGGTGCCGGGCAGCAGCCGGGCCAGCGCCAACGGCCGTTGCACGAAGTTCAGCGCCCCGCCGACTGCCATCGTCAGCCGCGATGTGCCGCCCGCGGTCTCCTTGATCTTGTCGGCGTCGAGCTGCGGCGGCTCGGGGGTGATGGTGCACAGCTGCGAGAGCATCTCGGCGCTGGTGACGCCGTCGACGTTGGCGTGATGCATGCGCAGCACCACTGCCACGTTGCCGTTGGACATCCCCTCGATGACCCACATCTCCCACAGCGGTTTGCTGCGGTGCAGTTCGCGGCCGGCGATGTGGCCGATCAGTTCGGTGAGCTCGCGTTCGCCGCCGGGGGCGGGCACGCCGACGCGCCGCACATGCTTCTCGATGTCGAAGTCGGCGTCCTCGACCCACACCGGGTGGTCGATGTTGAGCAGCGAGTTGTCGAGTTTGCGCCGGAAGTTGGGCATCGCTGAGATGCGGCGGCTCAGCTCGTCGCGCATCGCGTGGAACGAGTAGCCGTTGGGCATCGTCGACGGGTCGATCTCGATGACACCGACCACGTGCATCAGCTGCGATCGGGTCTCCAGGTACAGAAACGACGCATCCAAACCGCTCAGACGTTCCATCGGTCCGCGCACCTCCATCACACCCGGACGGCGCCGGGCCAGTTTTCCATCGCACACCGCCGACGAGCGGGCGCGTCACGATCATTGCAGACTGCGGACCCCGACCATCGCGGGATACTGAAACGGTCTCGCCACAACAACCTAGCGCTTGCTAGGTTATGGGCGATGACATCCACCTCGCCCCGATTCACCGCCGCCGAACTCGACGCCGCATTCACCGCATTCCAGGCGACCGTCGCCGAGATCGCGATCAGCCGCGACTGGGACCGGTTCGCCGAGCAGTTCACCGTCGACGCCGACTACATCGAACATGCCCTGGGCACCATGCACGGCCGCGAGGAGATCCGCGAATGGATCTGGCGGACGATGACTGCCTTCCCCGGTAGCCACATGACCGGCTATCCGTCGCTGTGGCATGTCGTCGACGAAGAACGGGGCCGGGTGATCTGCGAGGTCGACAACCCGATGCGCGACCCCGGCGACGGCACCGCCATCACTGCGACGAACATCACCATCCTCACCTACGCCGGCGACGGCCTGTGGAGCCGCGAGGAGGACGTCTACAACCCGCTCAAGTTCGCGATCGCGGCGATGCGCTGGTGCGAAAAGGCACTGGAGCTGGGAACTCTCGACGACGCGGCACGTGAATGGATGACCGGGCCGGGGGCGATGTTCCGGCGCCGAAGCTGACAACAGACCCTTCGAAAGCGGATCGCACGCACCCGACACCCAGGCTACGGAACCGTAACCTGGACTTGGGCGTGCGCCCGAGTGTGCCGTATGGTAGGGCACCGACCGGCCCACACTCTGATCCGCCCGAAGGACTGTAATGACTCGTGAACTGACGCAATTGGAACTCCTCCGAGAACTGGAGTCCGTTGCCGAGGCCAACGTGAATCGCCACCTGAAGGCGGCGCGGGACTGGAATCCCCACGACTACGTGCCGTGGGACGAGGGCCGTAACTTCGCCGCGCTCGGCGGTGTCGACTACGAGCCCGAGCAGTCCCGACTCAGCGACGTCGCCCAGGCCGCGATGATCACCAACCTGCTCACCGAGGACAATCTGCCGTCCTACCACCGGGTGATCGCCGACAACTTCTCGATGGACTCGGCGTGGGGCTACTGGGTGGGCCGCTGGACCGCCGAGGAGAACCGGCACGGCA
>NZ_CALLZT010000017.1:0-12644 GCF_937858515.1 uncultured Gordonia sp.
CGGGGGTCAAGATGGTGGCCGTTGTGGTTTCTTGTTCGTTTGTTGTGTTGGCCGCGGGGGTCAAGATGGTGGCCGTTGTGGTTTCTTGTTCCTTTGTTGTGTTGGCCTCGGGGATCAAGATGGGGGGCTGGAGTGTGGGGAGGAAGTCGCCTTCGATGATCTTGCGGTCGCGGGCGAGGCGGTTAAGGGTGTCGCGGACGACGGCGACGGCCATGCCGAGGTGGTCGGCGGCGTTGGCGGTGGTGAATGGGCCGTGGGTGCGGGCGTAGCGGTGGATGAGGTCGCCGACGGGGTCGGCGGGCGGCTCGAGGAAGGCAGCCGGAACTCCCAGCGGGGCAGGGATTCCCAGTGCGTCGCGGAGCCTGGCGGTGTCTTCCATCGCGGCGAGTAGGGGGTGGCCGCGGTGGGTGACGGTGATGAGGCTGCCTGAGCGGACGAGGGTGTCGAGCAGTGTCGGCAGGTCGGCCTCGCCGATGTAGCGGGCGGCGATCTGATCGGTCGACAGCGGGCCGAGCCAGCGCAGGAGGTCCACCACGTCGTCGGCGTCGCGGGCGGCGCGTTCGGGGGCGGTGCGCTGCAGCCGGGCGACCACCGATTCGATGACCGCGGGGTCGAGCAACTCGCGCAGGTCGACGCGGCCGAGGAGCTGGGCGAGCAGGCTGGTGTCCAACGACAGTGCGGCGGCACGTCTTTCGGCGAGGGGGGCGTCGTCGTTGTACATGAACGCGCCGACGTACCCGAACAGCATCGACGCGGCGAACGGCGACGGCGCGGGTGTTTCGACCTCGACCACCCGCACCTTGCGGGTGCTGATGCGGGTGAGCAGATCGATCAGTGCGGGCAGGTCGTACACATCCTGCAGGCATTCGCGGACTGCTTCCAGGACGATCGGGAAGTCGGGGAATTGCGAAGCGACGGAAAGCAGTTGGGCGCTGCGCTGGCGTTGCTGCCACAGCGGTGCCCGGCGCCCGGGATCGCGGCGCGGCAACAGCAGTGCGCGCGCGGCACATTCGCGGAACCGGGAGGCGAACATCGACGAATCGGCCAGGGCGTCGGTGACGAGCTGCTCGATGTCGTCGGGGGAGATCACGAACACCGCACCGCCGGGCGGCTCGTCGTCGGTGTCGGGGAGCCGGACGATGATGCCGTCGTCGGACGCGGTGGTGGCGCCCTCCAAGCCGACGGTGGCCTGCAATCTCGCGGAGATGGCGCTCGCCCACGCGGCGTGCACCCGTAAACCGTAGGGGGAGTGCAGGATCACCCGCCAGTCGCCCAGTTCGTCGCGAAAGCGTTCCACCACAAGGGTTTTGTCGGTGGGCAGATGTCCGGTGGCCTCGCGTTGCTCGCTGATGAGAGAAGCGAGGTTGTCGCGGGCATAGTCGGTGAGTCCCAGGCGTGTCGCGTTCTCGGCCAGTTTGGTGTCGTCGGCGATGGCACCGGTGAATCTTCCGATGGCAGCACCCAATTCGGCCGGCCGGCCCACCGAGTCGCCGAGCCAGAACGGCAGCCGACCGGGCTGCCCGAACGCCGGGGACACCAGTACCCGATCGTGGGTGATGTCCTCGATCCGCCAACTCGATGCCCCGAGCGCGAACACATCGCCGACGCGGGACTCGTACACCATCTCCTCGTCGAGTTCGCCTACCCGGGCGACCTTTTCGCCGATCAGGTACACCCCGAACAGACCCCGGTCGGGGATGGTGCCACCGGAGGTGACCGCCAGCCGTTGCGCCCCGCGCCGCCCGGTCAGCGTGCCCGCCATCCGGTCCCAGGTGACCCGGGGCCGCAGCTCGGCGAACTCGTCGGACGGATACCGTCCGGAGATCAGATCGAGGACGGCGTCGAACACCGACCGATGTAGATCCCGATACGGTGCCGCGCGGCGCACAAGGTCGAACCAGTGCTCGACGTCGAGCTCTCCCACCGACGCGGCGGCGATGGTGTGCTGGGCGAGCACGTCGAGCGGATTCTGCGGGATGCGCAGCGACTCGATCTCGCCGCCCAGCATCCGGGCGACGGTGACGGTGCAGTGCAGCAGGTCGGTGCGGTGCTTGGGGTAGAGTACGCCCTGGCTGATCTCGCCCACCTGATGTCCGGCCCGGCCGACGCGTTGCAGGCCGCTCGCCACCGACGGCGGCGCCTCCACCTGGATCACCAGATCCACCGCGCCCATGTCGATACCGAGTTCGAGGGAACTGGTGGCCACGACGCACCGCAACCGGCCGGCTTTCAGATCGTCCTCGATCTGGGCGCGCTGATCCTTGCTCACCGACCCGTGGTGGGCACGTGCGAGCACCGGCAACGAGCCCGCGCTGCTACCCGAACCCATGACGTGGGCGGGCGAACCGCCGGGCACTCCCCGATTCGGTGTGCGGGGCGCGAGCGCACCGCCCTCCGACTGCCGCCGTTCGTGAATCTCGTTGAGCCGGGCGGTCAGCCGCTCGGCCAGGCGCCGCGAATTGGCGAACACGATGGTCGACCGGTTGCGTTCGACGGCGTCGACGATGGAGGTCTCGATGTGCGGCCACAGCGATCCGGCGGCCGGGGAGAACGGATCGTCGAGTTCGTCGGCGTCCTCGGGCGGCGGGATGCTGGTCATATCGGGTACGGGTACGTCGACCCGCAGGTCGAAGGTCTTGGCGGCGGGCGGCTTGACGATGTGGCATTCGGCGGTCCCGGCCAGGAACGCGGCGACCGCCTCCGGCGGGCGGACCGTCGCCGACAGCCCGATCCGCTGCGCGGGCTGGTCGAGCAGCTCATCGAGCCGTTCGAGGGACAGCGCCAGGTGCGTGCCGCGTTTGGTGGCTGCCACCGCGTGCACCTCGTCGACGATCACCGTATCGACGTGCCGCAGGGTCTCGCGGGCGGCCGAGGTGAGCATCAGGTACAGCGATTCGGGGGTGGTGATCAGGATGTCGGGCGGGGTTTTGATCAGCGCGCGACGGGTGGCCTGCTCGGTGTCCCCGGACCGGACTCCGACCGTGATGTCGGGTTCCGGGACACCGAGTTCTTGCGCGGCGCGGGTGATGCCCGTCAGCGGGGCACGCAGATTGCGCTCGACGTCGACGCCGAGCGCCTTGAGTGGCGACACATAGAGGACACGCGTGCCCGGTCCGCGATCGGCGCCGGTGGTCGCGAGCCTGTCGAGCGCCCACAGGAACGCCGAGAGTGTTTTGCCCGAACCGGTCGGTGCGATCACCAGGGTGTTGTGGCCGTCGGCGATCGCCGCCCAGGCGCCCGACTGCGCGGCGGTGGGCTTGCCGAAGGCTCCGGAGAACCACCGCCGGGTGGGGGCGGTGAAACGGTCCAGGACGAGGGCGGCGGCCACACGCACATCATGTCGCATGCATACGACACACCGTCGACCACGGTGGAGGTATAGAGTCAGCAAAAGTCAGCACACGGGAAACCCGGTGAGAGTCCGGGACGGTCGCGCCACTGTGAACCGTGACGTCGCCGAAAGTATCCAGACGATCGGGCGGCGCACGAAGTCAGAGCACCGTGACTGGCAGTGGAATACGTGCTCACTGGGACGCACGATCCCGGAAAGGACATCTGACATGACCTCAACGACCGCGACGGCCCCCGGCAAAGCCCGGGCACTGGCCGTCCCCGACGTCTCCGCCGTCAGCACCGCGCTGTGGCTCACCCTCACCGTGCTGATCGCCGCGCTGGCCTACTACTTCCTCGGTTACGACCAGGGCGCGGTGTCGGTGTTCGGATCGGACACCCACATCCACGAATTCATCCACGACTCCCGCCACTTCCTCGGCTTCCCCTGCCACTGACCAGCGGACCTGAGGAGACAACAGGATATGGAAAAGAAGTTCATCGGCGCCGGACTGCTCTCGGGTCTGGTCGCCGGAATCGTCGCGTACATTTTCGCCCGCATCTTCATCGAGCCGCAGGTGGCCAAGGCCATCGACTACGAGGACGGACGCGGTGCGGCCGAAGAGGCACTCTCCGGTGAGCACGGCCACGAACACGAGGTGTTCACCCGCTCGGTCCAGGAAAACATCGGTGCGGCCACCGGCACGCTCGTGTTCGCCCTGTGCATGGGTGCGTTCTTCGCCGTCGCGTTCACCGTGCTGTGGTCGTATGTCGGCCGCCGCTACCCGGCAACAGATCCGCGAGCCGTCGCAGCGGCGCTCGGTGCGATCGGACTCGTCGTGGCGTTCGGGGTGCCGTTCTTCGTCTACCCGGCCAACCCGCCCGCCGTCGGCGACGACAACACCATCGGCGACCGCAGCGGCGCCTACCTGACGATCACGCTGGTCTCGGTGATCGCGGCCATCGCGGCCGTCACGCTCGCCCTGTGGTTGCGGCCCCGGCTCGGTGGCCTGGTGTCGGCTATCGCGGCGGTGATCCCGTACCTGACGGTCGTCACGATCGCGGCCGCATTGCTGCCCGAGTTCCACGAGGTTCCCGAGGCGCTCAAGAACGACGCCGGCGACATCGTGTTCCCCGGGTTCCCCGGCGGGGTGATCGGCGACTTCCGCGTCTACGTCATCGCCAACCAGGTGATCCTGTGGACGGTGTTGACGACGGTGTTCGCGCTGATCATCTGGAAGCTGGAGAAGCCGCGCACTTCGGTGACCGCAGCGGCCGCAGAGCGGGTCGGCGCCGCGGACTGACCGCGCACCTGAACAGGCTCACACCGGTGGCCGGGATCGTCGTGATCCCGGCCACCGGTCGTTTCCCCGGACGTGAGGCCTGTGACATTCGGCCGTCGCGGCTAGGGTGGACGCCCGGGTGAGGCTATCGTTACTCCGGTGTCCATGGCGGTTGAGGAGTCCACGACGGCGTCGGGGCGGGCTGTTCGAGGACGATCCCGACGGACCTTCGTGGCGATCGCCTTCAGCGGCCTGCTGTGCGCGGCGTCCGGTTCGATGGCGGTAGGCGACGCCTACGCCGCGCCGGCCCCTGCGGGCAGTCCGGTGAGCACCGGCAGCCTCGGCGACCTGAGCGCCGGCATCACGATCGGCGACGTCACCATCGACCCCAACCCCGACCAGGGGACGTCCGTCGAGCTGAGTTCGGCCGACCCCGCGGCCGGCGAGACGATCACGGTCACCGGCTCCGGATTCACCGCCGATCAACGGCTGACCGTCGCGCAGACCGTCGCCCGGCCGGTCACCGGATTTCCGCTGGTATCCGCGGGTGCGCGGACGCTGACCACCGATGGTTCGGGAAGCTTTTCCACCACGCTCCGCGTCGCCGGGAACGTCGGCGGCACCGACTGCACCGCCGGGACCTGCTACATCGCGACGTTCGTGGCTTTGCCGCGCGGCGTCGCCAATCGCAGCCAGGACAACTGGACCGCCATCCGGGTCGGTGGCAGCCCATCCGCGCGTCGGCCCGTCGCCGACGATCCCGGACAGCGCACGAACCCGGCAACTCCGTCCACCGGATCGCCCGCACAGGACGACCGGACCACCCCGAACCGGACCGGTCAAACCCAGAACACGCAAACCCCGAACACGCACACCGAGAACGATCCGGCCCCGAACCCGGCCCCCCGGCCCGCGCCGGTCAATCGGGCGGGCGGTCCGGTGGTGACGCTGTCCAAGACCTCCGGGCTCAACCCCAACGGTGATGAGATCACCGTGTCGGGCAGCGGATTTTCCGGTGGTGGCGCCGGTATCTACGTCGGTATCGCACAGGACGACCAGTTCTCGACGACCGACGCGAGCGTGTACGGTCCGGGCACCGTGTTCGTGCGGTCGTCGCAGATGTCCGGCGGGACGTGGTCGACGCGGCTGAAGGTGTCGGCGTCGTTCGCCTCGGCCGACTGCCGGAATAAGCAGTGCTCGGTGTATACCCTCGCCGCACATGGCAGTACGGATCGTTCGCAGGACACCAGGACGCCGGTGAGCTTCACCGATGTGGGGGTGAGCGCACCTGCCCGCACCGGCCGCGACGCCACTACCCGCAGCGACACCGCCCGCAATCGCGCTGAACGTGGCGCCGAATCCGGTGAGAAGGACGGCACACCGACGGTCTCGATCTCGCAGATCAGCGGACTGGAGCCGAGCGGAGCGAAGGTCACGATCTCCGGCACGGGGTTCTCCGGTGAGGGCCCCGGAATCTACGTCGGCCTGGTCCAGGACAGCCTCTTCTCAACGACCGATGCCTCCGGCTGGGGCGCCGTCGCATTCGTCACGCCGTACATGATGCACGGCGGTTCCTGGTCGACGACCCTGACTCTCAAACCCGACTACGGCAAGGGAAACTGCCTGCGCAACCCGTGTTCGATCTACACCATTGCCGCGCACGGCAGCTCCGACCGGTCCCAGGACACCACGACACCTGTCACCTTCGGCGACGATTCGGCAAGAGCGAAGGCAGACGCAAAGGCGAAGGCAGAAGCCAAAGCGAAGGCAGAAGCCAAAGCGAAAACGAAGTCCGAATCCAAGGCCGCGACGTCGACGGACGAATCTGAGGCCACCTCCGGCGACCCGGCGCAGGCCGGATCGCCCGACACCGGGCGCGACTCGAGTGACCCCGGCTGGGTGCCCTGGGCGATCGCGGCCGGAGCGATAGCGGGCGCGGGAGTGCTCGGCGGCGGGGCATACGCGATCAGGCGGAGAGGCACCCGCACTCCACCCACGGCCTGATCGGACCGCGCCCGGGTACCTGGCGCGTCTCGTGGCGGCCCCTGGTTACCTGCGCCGACGACAGTCCCGGCACAATGAAACGTGTTCTCGTTTCAGTGTGGAGGGAGTGGTCCGTGTACGAATGGTCGCCTGAGGATCTGATGGTCCGGGATGCGTTGCGCGCGTTCATCGACAAGGAGATCCGGCCCCACTCCGACGAGCTCGAGTCCGGCCGCCTCGCGCCGTACGACATCCTGCGCAAGCTGCTGTCCACCTTCGGCGTCGACCAGATGGCCGAGGACGCGCTCGCCAAGGAACTGGCCGCCGAGGAGGCACGTGCGGCCGGTGACACCGGCGCCGGGTCCCGTTCGCGCGGCGGTGCGTCGGCCGCATCGGGCGGGATGAGCCAGTCCGCGTTCATCATGCTCAACTGTGAGCTGTCGTCGGTCAGCCTCGGCCTGGTCACCTCGCTGGGCGTGTCGATGGGGCTGACGTCGAGCACCATCCGCAGCCGCGGCACCCTCGCGCAGAAGAAGCGCTGGCTGCCGGGCCTGGTGTCGCTGGGCAAGATCGGGTCGTGGGCCATCACCGAACCCGACTCGGGGTCCGATGCGCTCGGCGGCATGAAGACGACGGTCCGCCGCGATGGCGACGACTACATCCTCAACGGCCAGAAGACGTTCATCACCAATGGCCCGTACGCCGACATCGCGGTCGTGTTCGCCAAGCTCGACGACGGTTCGGGCACACCGCCGCGCGAACGCAAGGTGCTGACGTTCGTCGTGGAGAAGGGGATGCCCGGATTCACCCAGGGATCGCCGTTCAAGAAGATGGGGCTGATGAGCTCACCGACCGGTGAGCTGTTTTTCGACGACGTTCGGCTGACCCGCGATCATCTGCTCGGCGAGACCGAGGACCTGGGCGACGATTCCCGCGGCGGCAAGGGCGCAAAAGCCGGTTTCACGGCCGAACGGATCGGCATCGCGGCGATGGCGCTCGGCGTCATCCAGGAAGCCCTGCGGCTGTCGGTGGACTACGCCAACACCCGCACCCTGTGGGGCAAGGAGATCGGCCAGTTCCAGCTCATCCAGCTCAAGCTCGCCGAGATGGAGGTGGCGCGGATCAACGTGCAGAACATGCTGTTCAACGCCATCGAACGCACCAAGGCGGGCAAACCGCTGACGCTGGCCGAGGCGTCGGCGATGAAGCTGTATTCCTCGCGTGCGGCCACCGACGTGGCGATGGAGGCGGTGCAGCTGTTCGGCGGCAACGGCTATATGTCCGAATATCGGGTGGAGCAGCTCGCCCGGGACGCCAAGTCGCTGATGATCTACGCGGGCAGCAACGAGATCCAGGTCACGCACGTGGCGAAAGGTCTGCTCGCTCGCTGAACGCTCGCCTGGGACGTCCGGCCCTGCGGTCGAATGACGGCACGCGGATACACTGGCCCGCATGACCGACGTCGCCGACTCGCCCGAGGTTGACCAGCCAGAGCCTGAATCACACGCCGCCGACGAATCCGCTGGATTCGATGTGGCCGCGCTCCGCGCCCAGGCCGAGGCGTCGTGGACGCGGATCGTCGCGTGGGTGCTGACGATCGGCGGGGCGATCGGACTCATCGCGTCGGCCGACCTGAGCATCGAGAAGATCGAGATGCTCAAGGACCCGGGCTACAGCCCGTCGTGCAACTTCAACTCGCTGTTCAGTTGCGGGTCGGTCATGGTCACCGATCAGGCATCCGCGTTCGGTCCGCCGAACCCGTTCATCGGGATTGCCGGGTTCTCGGTATTCGTCACCGTCGGCGTCGCGCTGTTGTCCGGCGCGAGATTCGCCAAGTGGTTCTGGCTGGGCTTGCAGCTCGGTGCCACGTTCGCGGTGGTCTTCGTGCACTGGCTGATCGACCAGAGCCTGTACGAGATCGGCAAGCTGTGCCCCTGGTGCATGGTGGTGTGGTCAGTGACCATCCCATCGTTCCTGTTCGTTACCGTCCGCAACGCCCACGCCTTCGGCCTCGTCGAACGTTCCCGCTTCGTCGGCATCCTCGCCCGCAACCACGGCCTGATCCTCATGGTCTGGGTGCTGACGCTCATCGCGCTCATCGTCATCCGCTTCTGGGACGAGTACTTCTCCACCCTCTACTGATCCGGGTTCGGATCTCGCGGCCGACGATCCGAGCTGACGCCGTCGTCGTCAGGAGTGGGCGAGGATCTGGACCGCCGTCGGCTTCTGCGGCTGTTGCCCGATACTGCTCCGATGGATGGACGGTTGTGGAGCTGCGCAAGCGTATCAAGGTGCCCGTTCACAAATCGGCCGGATCGATGTGTGGTAAGAATGCTACGATTGCGCACATGACGACGGTGGCCTCTCGCGACCTGCGAAACCACACTGCCGACGTGCTTCGGCAAGTAGCTGGGGGTACGACGGTGACTGTGACGGTCAACGGCAAAGCCGTGGCCGAGATCAGTCCTGTCATATCGCGGCGATCGCAATTCTTCTCCCGGACAGATATTCGCCGGCTGGTCGAGTCGGTGCAGGCCGACGCGGGTTTGGCCGCCGAACTCGACCAACTTGCCGGAGAGACCACCGACGATCTGGATCCGCTGTGAATGTTCGGCCGGCGTTGCTGGATACGAGTGTGTTCGTCGCACGGGAATCGGGTCGACCGCTGGACATCGATTCGATCCCGGAGGAGACCGCGGTCAGCGTGATCACGATCGGTGAACTACAAGCCGGGGTGCTGGCCGCGCAGGACACGTCGACGCGAGCGAAGCGTTTGGCGACCCTCGAATTCGCGAACACCGCAGAGCCGCTGCCCATCACGGCTGAGGTGGCCCGATGCTGGGCGGAGCTCAGGGTCAAGCTTGCAGAGCAGCGTCGTCGGGCCAAAATCAACGACCTGTGGATAGCAGCGGTCGCTCATGCGAACGGAATGGCCGTCGTCACCCAGGATGACGATTTCGATCCGATCGAGGCTGTGGGTGGGCCGATGGTTATCCGGGTGTAGCTCGTCGACGGACGCGAAGGTGAGCCGGCATTACTTCGGGGAGGTGTTCTGGGCGAGGCGCCAGATGCGGTCGCGGGACATGGGAGTTTCGCATGGGCGGGGGCCGATGGCGCGGCGGATGGCGTTGGCCAGCGCGGGGGCTACCGGGTTGAAGGGGGATTCGCTCATCGACTTGGCGCCGTACGGGCCGAGATCGTCGGAGGTGTCGGCGAAGTAGACCTCGGTGTCGGGGATGTCGGCCATCTGGGGGATCCGGTAGGTGCGGAAGACCGGGGTGAGGACCTTGCCGGCGCCGTCGAGCATGATCTCCTCGTACAGTGCACTGCCGAGGGCCTGGGCCACCCCGCCCTCGACCTGGCCGAGGCACTGCTGTGGGTTCATCACCGTGCCGGCGTCGGCGGCGTGGACGGACTGCAGGATGAGTACCCGGCCGGTGTCGGTGTCGACGGCCACCCGGAACGCTTGAACGTTGAACGCGATGGATCGGAAGTCGCCCGACTCGGCGCCGGTGGCCGTGATCGTGTCGCCGGCGCGGAACTGTGCGTCGGTACCGGCGATCACATCCGCGAACGATAACCGGCCCTCGCCCGCGGTGATGCCGTCGCGGTCGAGGGTGATGGTCGCGGGGTCGGCGCCGGTGAGCCGGGCTGCGGTGTCGGTGATGATCTCGTACAGCCGGACACACGCGAAGTACAGGGCCCGGCCGGCGACGGTGGTGCCCGCCGACGCGAACGCGCCGGTGTCGTAGACGGCGCCGTCGGTGTCGCCGAAGGTCAGTACGATGCGATCTGGTCCGGTGTTCAGGGTGGACGCGGCGATCTGGGTGTGCACTGTGGTGGTGCCGTTGCCGAACTCGCAGGTGCCCACCCCTATCCGATAGGTACCCGATGCGTCGACGGATGCGGTGACCGTGGAGAAGTGCCCACGCGGTGCCATCGTCGCGATGGTGGCAACGGCCATGCCCTCACCGACCCGCCACGATGGCCCGTCGGGTGCGGTCACCCCGTTGCCGCGTTCGAGGGCCTCCTGTGCCATGTCCAGGCATTGGTCGAGACCGTAACTGCCCCACACCAGATCGTGTTCGGGTTCGGTTTCCGCCACCAGCAACGGATCGCCGTCGGCGACGGCGTTGTGGCGGCGCAGTTCGAACGGGTTGATGCCGAGTTTCAGGGCCAATTCGTCCATGGCGCTTTCGATCCCGAAGATCACCTGACCCAGGCCGTATCCGCGGAACGCGCCCGACGGGGGATTGTTGGTGTAGACGACCTCGGCGTCGACCCGTTTGACCGGGCAGGTGTACACCGACACCGACTCGGCGCACGAATGGAACATCACCCCGATCGCGTGATTGCCGTAGGCGCCGGTGTCGGAGAGGACGTCCACCTTCATCGCGGTGAGCGTGCCGTCGGCGTCGGCGCCGAGATCGACTTTCACGCGGAACGGGTGGCGCCAGGTGGTGCGGGTCATCTCGTCGGTGCGGGTCATCTCGTAGGCGCACGGCACCCCGGTCCGCAGAACTGCCAGTGCGACAAGGTCTTCGGTGAGCAACTCCTGTTTGCCGCCGAATCCGCCGCCGACGCGGGCGCTGAATACCCGGATCTTCTCCTTGGGTAATTCGAAGAGCAATGAGAGTTCGTCGCGGACCAGGAACGGCACTTGGGTACTGGTGCGGATGACCAGTCGCCCGTTCTCGTCGAGATATCCTATGCTGCCGTGGGTTTCGAGTTGTCCGTGCGTGACCCGCGCCGTGCTCCAGGTACCCGACACCGTGGTGTGTGAGGCGGCGAGTGCTTCGTCGGGATCGCCGCCGAAACCTTCGTGGAAGGAGGCGATCACGTTGCGGTGTGCCTCGGCCACTCGATCTTCGGGGGTGCGGTCAGGATGGATGAGCGGAGCGCCGGGGGTGCGGGCCTGCTCGGGGTCGAACACCGCGGCCAGTGGGGCGTACGTCACCTCGATGGCGCGGCAGGCTGCCTCTGCGATCGCGGCGGTGGTGGCGACGACGGCCGCCACCCGCTGCCCGATGAACCGGACTACCGGGTCGAAGATCAGACTGTCGTCGGGGTCGTCGGTCCGGAACTCGTGGCGTCCGGTGGAAAACCTTCTGGTGGAGACATTCTCGTGGGTGAACACGGCGACGACGCCGTCCATCGCCTCGGCGGTAGAGGTATCGATCGACAGGATGCGGGCGTGTGCGTGCGGCGACGTCGCGACGCGGACGATGTGCATCGGCGCGCCGAACGAACCGGGATCGACGTCGAAGGTGTAGGGCTCGGTGCCGGTGACCACCCTGCGGGCGGCCGGCGGATTCACCGATGTGCCGACGGTGCCGGGTACCGGTGCCCAGTTCTGCGGAACGGGCACCCGTGCGGGCGGGCATAGGCGTGCGGTGTCGCCGTCGGCAACTTCACCGCCCGTGGGATTGATGACCGTCGGCGCGCACGCGTAACCGCACGAATCAGGTTGTCCGGTCACCGCATTGCTGATCGAGGTGCGAATCGCGCGGTAGCCGGTGCACCGGCACAGGTTGCCCTTCATCTTGCGGGGCAGGTTCTCGATGTCGTCGGGCTGAAGTGTCGAGGCGGTGACAATCATTCCGGCCGTGCAGAATCCGCATTGGAAACCGAAATTGTCGACGAACGCCTGCTGCACCGGATGCAGGTCATCGGGGGTGCCCAGTCCGGAAACTGTTGTGACCGTGTGCCCATCGATACGCTGTGCCGGAAAGATGCACGAATGCACGGGGTTTCCGTCGACGAGCACCGAGCATGCGCCGCAGTCGCCGGCGTCGCAGCCCTTCTTCACCTCGAAATGCCCACTGTCCCGCAGGAAGGTTCGCAGACACTGGCCGGGGGCCGGGTCGGCTTCGACGGGCTGATCGTTGATATGGAACTTCATCGGGTGCGTCCGAACCGGTAGAGGTGGCTGAGTCGT
This sequence comes from uncultured Gordonia sp., assembly GCF_937858515.1. Taxonomy (NCBI): domain Bacteria; kingdom Bacillati; phylum Actinomycetota; class Actinomycetes; order Mycobacteriales; family Gordoniaceae; genus Gordonia; species uncultured Gordonia sp. The sequence goes on from NZ_CALLZT010000017.1 coordinate 12,535, forward strand.
GGCGCGCGGGTCGCCGGACCCCTCGTGACCCTCGCTCGTGCCTCGCTTCGGCCTCGGGGATCAAGATGGGTGGTCGGGTGTGGGCTGTGTGGTTTGACCTTGTGCTGAGT
>NZ_CALLZT010000018.1:0-15978 GCF_937858515.1 uncultured Gordonia sp.
GGCTCGGCCCGGTGCAGGCCCGCAAGCTGCTGCTCACCGGTGACATCGTGGAGGCGTCGTCGCTCGAGCATCTCGGCATCTTCACCGAGACCTGCGACAAAGAAGTGGTCACCGCCCGCGCCCGGTACTGGGCCGAGAAGGTGGGCAGAATGCCCGCCGACGGCGTCACCATCGCCAAGGAGGCCTTCCGGATGGTCGAGCAGAACCAGGCGTACCAGGGCGAGGAGGTGGCCAGCTATCTGTTCCACGCCTACGCCACCAACCTGCAGTTCTCCCCGGGCGAGTTCAACTTCGTCAAAACCCGTGCCCAGCACGGCACCAAGGAGGCGTTCCGGTTGCGCGACGAACACTTCCATATCGACGAGCCGGAACTGCGCTGACCGATCTCACCGACCCGGCCCGCAATCTGGACACCAGTCTGGCCATCCGCATCTGAGTCACCTACTGTTGTCATTACAGTAGATGCCACTCGCACATAACATTGAGGAAGCAACACATGCCGTCACCAGTCATCGTCAGTGCCGTGCGCACCGCCATCGGCCGCTCGTTCAAGGGCTCGCTCGTCAACACCCCGAGCGAGAAGCTCGCCACCTGGATCCTTGAGGCCGCCGTGCAGCGTTCGGGCCTGGACCCGGAGAAGTTCGATGATGTCATCTTCGCCGAACTCAACTACGGCGGAGGTGACCTCGCCCGGCACGCCGCCGTCGTCGCCGGCTACGAGCATTTGCCCGGGCAGGCCGTCAACCGGCACTGTGCCGGCAGCCTCACCGCCATCGGCAACGCCTCGGCGCAGATCGTCTCAGGTATGGAGCGGGCCATCGTAGCCGGCGGCGTGCAGTCGCTCTCGACCGCGCCCCTGATGAAGTGGCGCATCCCCAAGGCCGGTGAGTTCAACTTCATTGAGCCGTGGATGCCGCCGAGCCACCCCGAAACCCCCGACGCCCCGGCTATCGACATGGCCATCACCGTCGGCTGGAACACCGCGCAGAAGGCCGGCATCACCCGCGAGGAGATGGACGCCTGGGCCGTCCGCTCGCACGAGCGCGCCATCGCCGCCATCGATGAGGGCCGGTTCGTCGACGAGATCCTGCCGATCAAGGTGGAACTGGCCGACGGTTCGATCACCGAATTCGCCGTCGACGAGTTCCCGCGTCGCGGTACCACGATGGAGGCGCTCGCCGGGCTGAAGGTGCTGCACCCGGAGATCGAGGGATTCTCCATCACCGCGGGCAACAGCTCCGGCATCAACGACGCCGCCGCCGCCGTCGCGATCGTCGGTGACGACCTCGCCGCTGAGGAGGGTCTGGAGTCCCTGGCGACCGTTAAGGCCTGGGGTGCTTCGGCTGTGGCGCCGCGCGATACCGGTTTCGGTGCCGTCGCCGTGATCGGCAAGATCCTCGACCGGGCCGGCCTCAAAGCCTCCGACGTGGCGCTGTGGGAGATCAACGAGGCCTTCGCCTCGGTCCCGATCGCCGCCTGCCGCGAATACGGCATCGACGAAGAACTGGTGAACGTCTCGGGCAGCGGATGCAGTCTGGGACACCCGATCTCGGCGTCGGGTGCCCGTCAGGTCACCACCCTCATCAACGACCTCAAGCGTCGTGGCGGCGGCATCGGTGTGTCGGCCATGTGCGCCGGCGGTGGCCAGGGCGGCGCCGTCGTCATCGAGGTCTAGAACCTTCCGGACAGAGCAGAAAGCAGTAGGAATGTCTGACGCAGTACTCGTTGAGCGCCGCGGACGCGCGCTCATCATCACCATCAACCGCCCTGAGGTGCGCAACGCGATGAACCTCGCCGTCGCACAGGGCGTTGCCGATGCCGTCGACGAACTCGACAACAGTCCGGAGCTGTCGGTGGCGGTGATCACCGGTGCCGGCGGAAACTTCAGCGCCGGAATGGATCTCAAAGCCTTCGCCAAGGGGGAGTTCCCGTACGTCGTCGGCCGCGGCATGGGCTTCACCGAGAAGCCGCCGGTCAAGCCGATCATCGCGGCAGTCGAGGGCAATGCCCTGGCAGGCGGCACCGAACTGGTGCTGGCCTGCGATCTGATTGTCGCGGCCAAGAACGCGCGCTTCGGTCTGCCCGAGGTCAAGCGCGGCCTGGTGCCCGGTGCCGGGGGCCTGATCCGTCTGCCGGATCGGGTGCCGCTGCAGAAGGCCCTCGAATGGTCGCTCACCGGCGAACCGTTCACCGCCGAGGACGCCGAACGATACGGCCTGATCAACATCCTCACCGAGGAGGGCGGTGCGCTCGACGCCGCCATCGCGTTGGCGGACAAGATCACCGAGGGCGGTCCGCTGGCCGTGGCCAAGATCAAGGAGATCGTCGTCGCGGCGCCCGATTGGCCGGCGGCCGAGCGCTTTCAGAAGCAGATGGAGGCCATCGCCCCCGTGTTCGGATCCAAGGATGCCGCCGAGGGTGCCGCGGCGTTCGCCGAACGGCGCAAGCCCAACTGGACCGGTGAGTGAGACGGATCGCCGGGGGGATCGCTCCGTAGAGTAGTAAAATTATTATGCTGTATGACGACCGGCCGGGAACCCCTGCCGGTTGATGTGCGAGCCTGTGAGCCTCGACACCACGTGGGATGACGTTGTCATCTCACCGGATTTCGAAGCTCGTCGCCAGGGCTCCTCGCACGTCAACCGGCGGGGTGCCGGCCGGTCGTTGATCCATATGTCCGTGTACCCGCGCGGTCTACTGAATACAAAGGAGCATCAATGTCTTTCGAAGGTGAAGTCGCCGTCGTCACCGGCGGTTCGGGTGGCCTGGGCGCGGCCACCGTGCGCCGGCTGCACGCCGCTGGTGCGTCGGTGGTGATCGCCGACCTCAACGACGAGGCCGCCACCGCCCTGGCCGACGAGCTCGGCGATCGTGTCGCGTACGTGAAAACCGATGTTCTCGATGATGATTCGGTGCAGGCAGCACTCGACAAGGCTGCCGAACTGGGCACGCTGCGGTACGCGGTGATCACCCACGGTGGTTATGGTGCGCTGCAGAAGATCGTCAACAAGGACGGCAGCCCGCATGATCGGGCCGTATTCGCCAAGACCATCGACCTGTACCTGGTCGGCACGTTCAACGTGCTGCGTCTGGCCTCGGCCGAGATCGCCAAGCTCGATCCCAAGGAGTCCGGCGAGCGCGGGGCGGTTGTGATGACCAGTTCCATCGCCGGTTACGAAGGCCAGATGGGTCAGGCCGCCTATGGTGCGGCCAAGGCCGGCGTCATCGGGCTGACGATCTCCAGTGCGCGCGACCTGAGCTCGGTGGGAATCCGGGTGAACTCGATCGCGCCGGGCACCATGGCCACCCCGATCATGAAGGGTGTGGGCGAGGCGATGCTGGCCCGGTTCACCGCCAACATCCCGTTCCCCAAGCGGCTCGGCGAGCCCGACGAATTCGCCGCCCTCGCGCAGCACCTGCTGGAGAACACCTACCTCAACGGCGAGGTCATCCGCATCGACGGTGCCCAGCGCTTCACCTACCGCTGACGTCAGGCGGCTATCTCGCCGGACCCTTCGTGACGCAGTCGGCTCCTCGGGGATCAAGATTGTCGGCCGCGACCAGACATCTTGATCCCTGAGGCCGAAGCGACGTAGGAGTGAGGGTCACGAAGGGTCCGGTGAGGTGCGTGCATGACGTCGCCACCGCGAGAAACCGACGTTCGCAACCACCACGGACCTCCGACCTGTTATCTTTATCGTAAGGCTTACGGTACTATTTGGGGTAGGCCCGATGAATGAGGCGATCCGAGCGCAGACGACAGCCGGAATGCGCGGGTGGCAGGAGGAAACAGTGACCCAGGCGACCACAGCGGTGGAGTTCGACCCGTTCTCGATGGAGTTCTACAACGGCGCCCAGGACATCTACGCGCGCCTGCGTGCAGAGGCTCCGGTCTACTACAACGAGCAGTACGACTTCTACGCACTGAGCAGGCACGCCGACGTCGCACCCGCCTATCGCGACTACGAGACCTTCTCCTCGGCCAAGGGCGTCGACCTGTCGGCGGTCCGGACCGGCCAGGACGCCGCTTTCAAGTCGATCATCACCCTCGACCCACCCGAGCATCGCTACATGCGAAGCCTGGTCAGCAAGGTGTTCACACCGCGCGCCATCGCGGGTCTGCGGGAGATGGTCACCGACCGCATCGGGTTCTACCTGAATCAGAACAAGGGTAAAGCCGAGTTCGACCTCATCCAGGACTTCTCGGCACTGTTTCCGATCGACATCGTCTCGCGCATGCTTGGCGTGCCCGAGGACGAGCGCACCCAGGTCCGGGTGTGGACCGACGAGTTGCTGTACCGGGACGTCGGTCAGGTGGAGCTCGACGAGCGCGGCATCAAGGCGGTCATCGCGATCACCAGGTACTACCACGCGCTGGCCAAGAAGCGCCGCGACGAGCCGCAGGACGACATGATCTCCAGGCTGATCGAAGCGCGGGTGGAGCGCACCGACGATCAGCCGCCGTCGCTGTCGAACATCGAGATCGCGATGTTCGGTGCGCTCCTCGGCGGTGCCGGAGCCGAAACGGTCGCCAAACTGATCGGCGGCGCCGGCGTCATCTTCAGCGAACACCAGGATCAGTGGCAGGAGCTGTACAACGACCGCAGCAAGATCGGCGACGCCGTCGAGGAACTGCTGCGGATCTCCTCGCCCAACCAGTACAACGTGCGCTACCTGACCAAGGAGATCGAACTACACGGGGTCACCATCCCCGCCGGTAAGCCGATCTTCCTGCTCATCGGTTCGGCCAACCTCGACCCCGAGGCATGGACAGATCCCGATGTGTTCAACATCAACCGTAACCTTCGGGAAGCACCCAACCTCGCGTTCGGTTACGGCCTGCACAGTTGTCTGGGCGCGGCGCTGGCCCGGCTCGAAAGTTCCATCGCCCTCGACATGATGCTCGACTTCATGCCGCGCTTCGAGGTCGACCGAGCCAACTGCAAGCGGGTGACGATGCAGAATGTCGCCGGCTGGAACAACGTACCCACCCGCGTGCTCGCCTGACCTGCCGTTCGCACTGACGGGAAGGCGACCCGCTGCCGGTTGAGGTGCGAGCTTGCGAGCCTCGAAACCTGGTGAGACGACAATGTTCTCCTACGAGGTTTGCCAGGCTCGGTCGCCGGGCGACCTCACGCCTCATAGCTGGCGAAAGGGGTCGGTTTTCCGTCGGGGCAAAGAGCTCTGGAGACTCAACCGGCGGGGCGGTGGTCGAGGGGAGCGGGTCAGAGCAGGGCGAGGGGCATCGTGATCAGGCCCGCGGTGTGGGGGGCGGTTTCGGCGGGTGTCCGCTCGGCGGACGCGCTGCGTGTGGGGGTGACCCGGTAGATCGGCACCGCCGGATAGCGGATCGCCAGGCGGATGGCCGCGGCTGCGTCGGCGTCCTCGGCCAGCACGATCGCGCAGTCACCGCCGCGCGCGGTGATCAGTCCGGTCAGTTTCTCGATCGACGGGTCCGCGTCGATGGAACTGATGGTGGCCGCACCTTTGCCGCGCGGCCCGGTGAACGCGGTGACGTCGGCGGCGAATCCGGTGCCGTCGGGGGCGACCACACACAGCCGCGGTACCCGGCGTCCCTCGGCGGCGGGGATGCGGCCGGCGGCGACACACACGGCGAACGTCAATTGCGATGTGCCGCATACATATACGGTGGTCGGCGCTTTGGTCGCGAGATCGTCGGCGATGCGCCCGGCGGTCGCCTCATAGCGGCTGATCACCTCGGGCTGCCAGCGGACCGGATCGAACACGGGCTGGCTGCGGCGCCACATCTCGGCCTGCCACGGATCATCGATACGGATCGAGACGGGGACCGGCGAGTCCGGATCTCCCATCGCGGCGTCGTGACCGGCGAGGCGGACGAGGTTGGTCTGGGTGTCGGCGCTGAGCAGATGCAACGCCGACAGCGTACCCGCGGGGTCAGGATCGGTGGTGATACGGGCGCCGGCGGATCGTGCCATGCGCACCGCGTCGGGATGTGTGCCGTGGTCGATCAGCACCAGCGTCGACCCCGATTCGCGGGCGGTGGCGGCGATGCCTGCCAGCGCACCGAGATCATCGATGCCGTCGACCACCGTGAGCGACTTGGCGAACCGGATCGCGGCGCGGTCGAACTGCGGTCTGAACACTGTGTACACCACGCCCGCCAGCAGTGTCAGGACGACGAGGACGCCGCCGGCGCGGGCGAGGTCGTAGGCGACCGGGGATTGCATGCAGGCCGCGGAGCCGTCGGCGGGGGCCCGGCCGCCGGCCACGAACAGGGCCAGCGTCGACGCCAGCGAACCGACACCGGGCACCTGGTCGGTGGGGCAGCGCCAGAAGCTGGCCAGACCGAGCACCAGGGACACGCCGCCGGTCGCGGCCACGAGGGTGACTGCCGATCCCGCGGTCCGGCGGCCACTCTCGGACAAGCGCAACCACACGGCCAGCCCGGCAAGCGCGACGACGATCAGTGCCGTCGGCCACGACCCGGGTTCACCGAACCAGCCCGCCCAGCCATCGGGCCGCAGCCCGGGCCCCACCGCCAGCACGCACAGGTAGATCCCGATCAGCACGAGAACACCGGCGATGACGGCGGACACCTTCGATCGGGGTCCGGCCCCGCTCCACCACTTGGTCATCAGTCATGGATATCAGGCCCGGGCGACATTCTCACGGCGCCCGCGCCAGGGGAGGCCGGGTTCACCCCATCCGGATCTGACCGCCCCCGTCACAGCCGTCGGAAAACGCCGTTCGGCGGAATCAGCGGGGACCAAAGACTCAGAGGTTACAGACTGACGACGGTGGCGCCGGCGGTGCCCGGCGCGCCGTAGAGGAGTGCGAAACCCGCCGTCGGGTTGCCTGGAACCTGCCGGTCGCCGGCGGTGCCGCGCAGCTGGTGGACGAGCTCGTGCAGCTGCCGCAGCCCCGACGCGCCGATCGGCTCACCGTTGGCGATCAAGCCGCCGTCGGTGTTGACCGGCATCGAACCGCCGATCTCGGTCGCGCCGTCGGCGATGAGCTTCTCCTGGTCGCCGTCGGCGCAGAATCCGGCCTCTGCCATGTGGATCACCTCGGCGCCGGCGTCGGTGTCCTGAAGCTGGATGATGCCGACGTCCTCGGGACCGATGCCGGCCTTCTCGAACGCGGCGCGTGCGGCGTACACCGACGGCGCAACGTCCTCGGCGACAGGTGCGTAGGTGGTGTTGACCTCGTACGCACCGTAGGTGCGGGTGCGCACCTCGACGGCCTTGACGAACACCGGCTTGGACGTGAACTTGTGCGCGAGGTCGGCACGGCACATGATGACCGCCGCCGCGCCTTCGTCGGGTGCGCAGAACATCAGGTGTGTCAGCGGATAGTTGAGCATCGGCGAGTCCAGGATTGCCTGCTCGTCCATCGGCTTGCGGCGGAAGGCGTTCGGGTTGAGCACACCGTTGCGGTAGTTCTTGGCGGCCACCTTGGCCAGGGTCCGGTGCGAGATGCCGTGCTCGTGGAGGTAGCGGTTGGCCTTCATCCCGAAGAACTGGGTGGTCAGGTACTGGCCGTTCTCGCCGTACCACTTCGGCATCCCGACGAGTGTCGGGTCGACGGTGAACGCACCCCGCGGATGTTTGTCCAGGCCGATCGCGATGCCGATGTCGTACTTGCCCAGCGCGATCGCGTCGGCGACGGCCTCGGTGGCCGATGCCGCGGTGGCACACGCGTTGAACACATTGGTGAACGGGATGCCGGTCAGGCCCATCTGGCCGACGATGGCGTCGGGGTTGGCGATCTCCCAGCTGCCGCCCGCGGCGAACTGGATGTCCTTCCATTCCAGCCCGGCATCGGCGAGGGCGGCGCGGATCGCGTCGACACCCATTTCCATCGCGGTCTTTCCTTCGAAGCGGCCGAACGGGTGCAGGCCCACCCCGATGATGGCGACGTCGTTGGTCATGGGTCAGGCTCCTACCGGTTGAAAGGCGAAGGTGAGGACTTCCTCGCCGTCGGCGTCGTGGCCGAGCGGCAAGGTAGTGACCTCGACGGTCGCGCCGAATTCCAGCTTCTCCGGGTCGCTCTCGGTCAGCCGGCCTTCGATGCGGATCACGTCGCCGAGTTGCACCAGCCCGACTCCGAACGGGGTGAACGTTTCCCGGGTCTCGTCGCCGAGGTACGGTGCGCCGGGCAGGAATCCCTGCGTGGTCCAGGCGATGAGGGTGCCGGTGCGCGGGAACGTGGTCTGCTCCACGGTGTCCCTACTGCATCGCGGGCACAGTTCCTGAATCGGGAAAACCGCTGCACCGCAGTCTTCTTCGTTACAGACACCGCCCACCAGCGCGACGTCGGCGTCGGGCCAGGTGGAGATGTCGGGGGAGATCATGCGTGTCATGTGTCGTCCTTGGTTGTTGCGTCAGGTGTCTCGGGTCGCCGGACCCTTCGTGACCCTCGCTCCTTCGTCGCTTCGGCCTCAGGGATCAAGATGGTGGTCGGCCTTTTGTCGCTTCGGCCTCAGGGATCAAGATGGTGGTTGGCTTTTTGTTGCTTCGGCTTCGGGGATCGAGATGGTGGTTGGCTTTTTGTCGCTTCGGCCTCGAGCTTCTTGATCCCTGAGGAGGGTCGCGCGAGCTTGCGAGCCGACTCGTCACGAAGGGTCGGGTGAGAGGCGCTCCTAGCTGTCGGCCTCCGCTGACAGGGCGGCTTGTTCGCGGGCCCAGCGGTAGTCGGCCTTGCCGACGGGGCTGCGCTGGATCCGGGCGCGGAACAGGACCGCCTTGGGCAGTTTGTAGCGGGCGATGGACGACGCGGCGTGCTCGACGAGGTCGTCCTCGGAAACCTCTGCGCCGTCGAGGGTTTCGACGATCGCCACCACCTCGTTGCCCCAGCGGTCGCTCGGGCGGGCAGTCACCAGCACGTCGGCGACGGCCGGATGGGAGGCGATCGCGAGTTCCACCTCTTCGGCGAAGATCTTCTCGCCGCCGGAGTTGATGGTCTGCGAGTCACGGCCGAGTAGCCGGATTGTGTTGTCGGCGAGGCGTTCTGCCCGATCTCCGGGTAGCGCGTAGCGGGTGCCGGCGACCACCGGGAAGGTCTTGGCGGTCTTTTCCGGGTCGCCCTTGTAGCCGAGCGGGACGTGACCGCGCTGGGCTAGCCAGCCGATGTGGCCGTCGCCGGCGGTGGTCTCGCCGGTCAGATCCTCGGTGACCACGGTCGTGTTGGTGCCAGGGTTGAACGTGCCGGTCGACACCGCGCCGGCCGTCGACACGTGCGTCATCTGCGCACCGGTCTCCGACGATCCGGTGCCGTCCATGACGATCGCGCCATCGAAGACGGCCAGCGCCCGCTCCTTGATCTGCGGTGACAGCACCGCACCGCCGTTGGCGAAGATCTTGATCGAGGAGACGTCGCGTTCGCCCTTCTCGAACTCGGTGAGCAGCGGACGGGCGATCGCGTCGCCGACGACCATCAGCACCGTCGGCTGTTCCTTCTCGATGGTCGCGGCGATCGCCGCGGGGTCGAGGCGTTCGGGCACGTCGGAGAACACCAGCGTCTGACCGGATGTGCTGGCGGTGAGCGCGGCCCACTGGGCGGCGGCGTGGATCAGCGGCGGCACCACGAACACCTTGAGTGCTCCGCCGCCGCCGGCGCGTTCGGCGATCTCCGTGATCGAGGTGACCGCCTCGCCGGTGTACACGTTCCGGCCGCCGCAGGCACCCATGAAGATGTCGTTCTGCCGCCACAGCACGCCCTTGGGCATGCCGGTGGTACCGCCGGTGTACACGATGTACAGGTCGTCGGGGGATGGTTGTGCACCAGACAGATCGGGTTCGGTGTCGGCGATGACCTGCTCGTAGTCGGTGGCGCCGTCGAGCAGCGCGTTGCCCGAGTCGTCGGCGATCTGGATGAGCACCTTGAGGCTGGGCACCCGCGACAGTACGTCCGCCAGCGTGGGTGCGAACGCGGCGTGGTAGATCAGCGCGGTGGGCGCGGCGTCGTTGAGCAAGTATTCGAGCTCGCTCTTGACGTAGCGGTAGTTGACGTTGAACGGTGCCACGCGCGCCCGGAACGCCGCGTGCATCGACTCGACGTATTCGTTGCCGTTGTAGGTGTAGAAGCCGACGAGGTCCTGGCCGACCTGGTCGCCGGTCAGGTCGGCGCGGTCGGTGTGTACTCCGAGGCCGCGTGAGCGCAGGTAGGTGGCCAGGCGCCGGGAGCGGTCGGCGATCTCCCGCTGGGTGAAGCGGCGATCGCCGAAGATCACCAGGTCGCGGTCGGGAATGGCATCGGCGACGGCGTCGAAGACCTCGGGGAAGGCGAATTCGGGTGCGGTGCTCAGTTCACTCAAGGCGGCTCCCTCGGCAGTGGGTGTGGGCGTGGGTGTGGGCGTGGGTATCGGCTGCCCACACCTGTGCGGTCTGTCTAACTGTAAGCCTTTCGGCAGCAATGGGACAGTGGCGTCCGGAAATTGCCCGGCACCTGCGGCCCGATATTGCGGAAGGCTCTACCGATAGGTATACAGTATAGGAGATCGCGGTGCGGTCGACGGTTCTCGCGAGCCTTCGTGCCGTGCTGTACGGAGTGTTCGCACACAGCCCAGCGCGCAGTCGGAAGAATCGGAGATTCGGTGCCCCGCAACGTTATCGACTGTCTCGTCAACGTCCACTTCGGCGAGACAGTGCAGCAGCCGGCGTGGATGCTCGCCGTGCGCGACGACTACTTCAAAGGCGCGGCGTCGATGTACGAGCCGGTCGACCTCGACGCCCTGCTCGACGAGATGGACGAGCAGGGTGTGCGCAAGGCGATCCTGATGAACTCGATCTCCAACCCGTCCAACACCGTCGTCAAGGCCGTGCAGGCGCACCCGGACAGGTTCACGATGTCGATGGGTGGTTTCGATCTGCTGCGGCCGGTCGCCCACCTGCGGGAGCTGACCGCGATGGTCGCTGACCTGCCGATCAGCTACGCCACGGTGGGACCGAGTTTTTGGGGCTACGGTCAGTATCCGCCGGGTGATGCCGTCTACTATCCGCTGTACGCCAAGTGCGCCGAACTCGAACTGCCGCTTTGCATCAACACCGGGATCCCCGGTCCACCGATCCCCGGCGAGGTGCAGAACCCGATCCATCTCGACCGGGTGTGCGTGCGGTTCCCCGAACTCAAACTGTGCATGATCCACGGCGCCGACCCGTGGTGGGACGTGGCGATCCGGATGCTCATCAAGTACCCGAACCTGCGGCTGATGACGTCTGCGTGGTCGCCCAAACGCCTGCCCGACAGCCTGCTGCACTACATGCGCACCCGCGGGCCGAACAAGGTGATCTTCGGCTCGGACTGGCCGGTTCTGTCCCAGCGCAGGGTGATTCCCGAGGCACGTAACCTCGACCTCCCCGAACAGGTCCTCGAAAACTATCTGTACAACAACGCGCAAGAGTTCTTCTTCGCCACCACCCCCGACGCCCAGCACCACGAACAGGAGCAGTGATGGATCGCTACGAACTCCGTCGCGAAGACTACAGCCTCACCACCGACCACACCGACCTGCAGACGGCGTTCGCCAAGCTCTTCCAGGCGCACAGCACCATCGATGCCGTGCGGGCGGCCGAGGCGACCGGTTTCGACGAGGCGCTGTGGAAGCAACTCATCGCCACCGGCGCCACATCGATGGCGGTCAGCGAGGCCGAGGGCGGCGACGGTGCGACGCTCGTCGACCTCACCCTGATCGCCGAGGAGGTGGGCCGCTCGCTCGCGCCGGTGCCGTGGATCGATCACGTGGTGTCGGCGCGGTTGCTCGCCCGGCTCGGCGCGCTCTCCGGTGATGACGAGATCATCTCCGGCTCGCGGATTCTCGCGCTGGACGCGGCCGGAAGCAATGGAGCCGCAGGCAAGCGTCTGGTGGCGCAGGCGGCGATCGCCGATGAGATCATCGTCCGCGAAGGTGATGATGTTGTGCGGCTGTCCTTCTCGGACAAGCCGGTCCGCGTGGAGAATATCGGTAAGCTGCCGATGGCATGGGTCGATCCGGCCGCCGCCGACTCGCGCACCGCCATCGCGAGCGGGCCTGAGGCCGTCAGGGCGTTCGAGCTGGCCGTCGATGAGTGGCGGCTGCTCACCGCGTCGGCTCTGGGGGGTCTGCTGGAGGCGACGATGCGCATCGCCGCCGAATTCGCCGTCAACCGCTACACCCTCGGGGTGCCGATCGCGTCGCTGCAGGGCGTCTCGCATCCGCTCGCCAACATCGCCATCACCGTCGAGAGCGGACGCAATCTGGCTCGCAAGGCGGCTTGGTTCCTCGAGAACGAGCCTGATGCCCGCGCCGAACTAGCCAGTGCTGCTTATGTATTCATGACCGATGAGGCCGCCAAGTCAGCGATCGTCGCGGTGCATACCCAAGGTGGTCTCGGTGTGTCCACCGAAGCGGCGGCGACGGCGTATCTGACTCGAGCCCGGGGTTGGCCGCTGGCCGGCGGTGATCCGGCCCGCGCTGCTGTGCGCGTCGCGCAGCTCGCCGCCGCCCGCGAAGTCGCCGCCCGCGAAAACGCAGAAGCATCCGCCTGAGCGCCGGACCCGTAAGAACAGGACTGACAAGACCATGGATTTCTCGAAAGTCGAACTCACCGAAGACGAAAAGGCGTTTCAGGCCGAGGTTCGCGAATTCCTCGCCACGCACGTCACCGACGAGGTGCGCAAACACGACCGCGACACCGGCGACAATTTCGACATCGGTGTGCACCGGGCGCTGGCCGAAAAAGGCTGGCTGGAAAAGGAGATCAAGGGCGCGGAAGGCTGGGAGGGAGGCTTTTCTCGCGTCGAATCCCGGATCTGGCATCTGGAACGGCGCAAGGCCGAATTCCCCTGGGTCACCTGGGGAACCACCGTCCTGATCGCACATTCGGTGGCGATGTTCGCCAAACCCGAACTGCGCGAAGAGGTTCTGCAGGGCATCTACGACGGTGACGTCCGGATGTGCCTGGGCTACACCGAACCCGACGGCGGCTCGGACGTGGCGACCTGCAAGACCCGGGCGGTGCGCGACGGCGACGACTGGGTCATCAACGGCTCCAAGATGTTCACCACCGGCGCGCATAACTGCCAGTACTGCTTCCTGATCACCAACACAGATCCGGACGCCCGTAAACACAAGAGCCTCACCATGTTTCTGGTGCCGCTCGACACCCCCGGCGTCGAGATCCAGCCGCTGTGGACGGTCGACGGCGACCGCACCAACATCGTCTACTACAGCGACGTCCGCATCTCCGACAAGTACCGGCTCGGCGAGGTCAACGAGGGCTGGACCGTGGTGCGCGAGCCGCTCAACAAGGAACACGGCGTGGTCGACGCCGTGATCGATGGCCTCGATGACGTGTCGATCCTGCAGCATCAGGGCGTGTACGTCGCCAAGGCCGCCGACGCGGTGGTGCGCGAGGTTTCGCAGGAGGGCCCCGACGGCACACGCCGCGTCGACGACCCGCTGGTGTCGGTGCGTCTGGGGCAGTCGCTGGCCAAGGTCGAGGCGGCCCTCGCCTCGCCGCACATGTTCGGCCGGGTGGCCCTGGCGCAGGCGATGCGCGATGTGTCGCCGGTGCTCATGGACATCGTCGGCCCCACGTCGGTGCTGCCCATCGACGAGCCGGGCGCCGACCTGAGCCGCGCCGAGTACGTGTATCGCTGGTCGCCGCTCACCGGCATCTACGGCGGCACGCTGGAGGTGTTCCGCAACATGATCGCCCAGTACATCCTGGGTCTGGGCAAGCCGGTCTACGCCGCCCCCAAGGCCCCCGCGGCGTCGTAACCGGGCGCTGCGCGACATAGGTGGAAGTTCCGTGCGCCATGTGCGCACGGAACTTCCACGTTTATGATGTGATCCGCTCCGTATTCGTGTCATGGTGGTGCGCATGAGCACGGTGAACGACCCCACTGCGGACGACTTTCATATCCAGGTTTCCAGCCGCGACAGCAATGAGTTGGCGACCGCCCTCGCGGCGTGGCTGCCTACCGTGATCGCCTCTCAGGCACCTCCGGTGGTCACCGCGGCGGGCGCGTCGGATGCCAACGGGATGTCGTCGGAGACCATCGCCGTGCAGGCGTCCTGGCCCGGCGACGACCTGCCGGACGCCCGGTGGATCCTCCGGATGGCCCCGGCGGCACAGGACGTCCCGGTGTTCCGGCAGTACCGGCTCGACCACCAGTACGAGGTGATGCGTCTGGTCGGCGAACTCACCGATGTCCCGGTGCCCACGGTGGTCGCCCTCGAACCCACCGGCGACATCCTGGGCGAGCCGTTCTTCCTGATGGAGGAATGCGCCGGAGTGGTGCCGCCGGACGTGCTGCCGTACACGTGCGGCGGCAACTGGCTGGCCGACGCACCGGTAGAACAGCAACGTGCACTACAGGATGCGACGGTGCGGGTGATCGCGGGTATCCACTCGGTCCCGGCCGAAACCTGCGGATTTCTCAACGAGACGATGCCGCAAGGGGATACAGATCTGCGCCGCCAATTCGTCTGGCTCGTCGACTGGTACGAGTTCGCGGCCGGCGATATCGGCCGGTCCGGACTCATCGACCGGGCCATCGAATGGCTGGAGAGCAATTTTCCCGAGGACGTGGCCGCGAGCGAATCGGTGGTGACATGGGGCGATGCGCGCATCGGCAACATCATGTACGAGGACTTCGTTCCCGCGGCCGTCCTCGACTGGGAGATGGCGCGGGTCGGTCCACGCGAAACCGACGTGGCGTGGTTGATCTTCGCGCACATGGTGTTCGAGGAGATCGCGACCATGCTCAACATGGGCGGGTTGCCGCATCTGCTACGTGAGGAGGATGTGCGGCAGACCTACCGCGAACTTACAGGTGTCGAGGTGGGCGACCTGCGGTGGTTCTATGTGTTCGCCTCGCTGCAATGGTGCGTGGTGTTCATGCGCACCGGGGCGCGTCGTGTGCATTTCGGGGAGATGGAAGCACCGAAGGAGATCGAGGAACTGTTCTACCATCGTCCGCTGATCGAGCGTCTGCTGTCGGAAGGAGCCTGACGATGCCCGCACCCTACGGACTCGGCCCCGCCGACGAGTTTCCCATTCACCAACTGCCGCAACCCATCGCGTGGCCCGCCAACTCCGACCGGAACTTCTACGACCGGTCGTATCTGAACGCACACGACCGTAGCGGCAACATCTTCCTCATCTCCGGGATCGGCTACTACCCGATCCTCGGGGTGAAGGACGCGTTCGTGCTGATCCGGCGCAGTACTGACAAGGGCGAATTCACCCATGCCGTCCACTTCAGCGACGCCATCGACAACGACCGGCTGCACCCGCACGTGGGCAACTACCGGATGGACGTCACCGAACCGCTGCGGCGCCTGCACCTGACCGTCGCCGACACCGAGGGCATCGCCGTCGATCTGGAATGGAACGGGCTGTTCGACGTAGTGCAGGAGCAGACCCACAAGATGCGGGCCGGCACCCGCGTCACCCTCGACGCCCAGCGATTCGCCCAGACCGGCACCTGGTCGGGGTCGATCACCATCGACGGCGAGGAGATCGCCGTCGACCCGGCCCTGTGGATCGGCAGCCGCGACCGGTCGTGGGGTGTGCGCCCCAACGGCGAACCCGAACCCGCCGGGCGGCCCGCTGATCCGCCGTTCGAGGGCATGTGGTGGAACTACTACCCACTCGCCTTTGACGACTTCCAGATCGTGCTGATCATCCAGGAGGAACCCGACGGCTACCGCATTCTCAACGACTGCACCCGGGTATGGAAGGACGGCCGCATCGAACAGTTGGGCTGGCCGCGGATCACCGTCCACTATGCCTCGGGCACAAGGATTCCCACCGGCGCGACAGTCGTGACCACCACCCAGGACGGCAGCCAGCTCACCGTCGAGATCACCTCGCTGCTGGGCGCACCGATCCACGTCGGCGGTGGTTACGGCGGGGGCCCGGGCGGGGGCCCCCGGCAGGGGCCCGGGGGGGACCGCAACCCCCCCGGCGGTTACGACAGGAACGAGCCCGCCCGGAGCCGGGGGGGCCC
>NZ_CALLZT010000019.1:0-18361 GCF_937858515.1 uncultured Gordonia sp.
CAACCGCAACAAGAGCGTCGGCGCGCAGCTCGCGATCGACATCGAGCGCATCCTCAACTACGAGATCAACGACCGGACCGCCGCATCGCTGCGCCCGGTGTACACCGACGACCGTGGCCGCCGCTATCTCGATGCGGACACCGTCACTGTGCCCAGCACCGGGTCCGCCGGGTTGTCGTACGCGGCGTTCTGCACCGACGGGATGCGGATGGTCCACACGGGCACCTGCAACGACGGTGTCGGCAAGTCGATGTCGGGCGGCACCGTGATCGTCGGCTCCCCCGGCGGCGGCTCACCCGGGGTCGGCGGCAATGTCCTGGTCGGCAACTTCGCGCTGTTCGGCGCCACCGGCGGCCGGTTGTTCGTCGAGGGTGAGGCGGGTGACCGGTTCGCGGTCCGCAACTCGGGCGCGACGGCCGTCGTCGAGGGTCTGGGCGAGTACGGCTGCGAATACATGACCAACGGTGCTGTGTTCAATCTCGGCGGGTACGGCAAGGGCCTGGCCAACGGGATGAGCGGCGGATTCCTCTATCAGTACGACCCGGCGTGCACCCTGGAGTCCCGCATCAGCACCGATTCGGTGATCGTCGGCTCCGTCACCGGAGTGGACGATCCGTACGCGCCGTTCCACCACCATGCCGCCCGCACCCTGCTGCACATGCACGCGCAGGCCACCGGATCGGCACTGGCCACCAGGCTCATCCAGAACTGGGAGACCGAACGCCACTACGTCAGCTACGCCATGCCCAAGGCGCTGCTGCAGCATCAGGACAGCGACACCATCATGGCCAGCCTGTCCCAGCGTGAGCTGCTCGACGAACTGTCCACCGCGATCGCCGGCGACCAGGTCCGCAAACTGAAGGTCTCGATCCGGCACAAGGCACCGGTCGCGGACGGGCTCACCCCCGAGTTCGGCCACACCGACGACGAACAGATGTTCCGTGTGCTCGGCGCGTTCATCGTCTTCGAACTCGCCCGGGAAGTGGCGACCCGCCGCCTGCGCAAGACCTCGGCGGAAACCGGCGAGACCGCGATAGCCAAGGCCGCCCGCAATCTGGTGCTGACCGAGGACTTCGAACTCACCGGGCGCGTCAAGAAGTATGCCCGCGACATCCTCTCCGGCTACACCCGCGAGCAGCTCGCGGCACTGATCGGCAACAAGCGCGTCACCGACTACAAGAACGCGCTGTGGCTGCGTAACGTCCGGTCGATCGACGCGCCCGCGACCTACGGCTGGGTTCTTCATCAAGATGCCGTCAACCGCGAAAAGCTCGGTGGACTGCCCGGTTTCGATGAGCTCTTCGCCTCCAGAGCCGTCCCGGATGTCACCGCTACCATTGCGGCCGGTATATATCACAGTGACGCAAATCGCACTGACAAATTTAAGGTCGGATAGACATGGAACTGCCTCACATTCCCGCGGACGTACCCTTCACGGGCGAACAGAAGGCCTGGCTGGCAGGATTTCTGGCCGGATTGAACACCCGGATCGGACTGCCTTCGGAGCCGGCGCAGCCCGCCGCTTCCGCTACTGCCCCGATTTCCGCCGCCACGATCGACGCGGCCGCACCTGCTACACAGCCGGCCGCCGAGCCCGCCGCAGCCGAAGCCGGTCCGCGACCGCTGCTGATCGTCTACGGCACGCAGACCGGCAACGCCGAGTACGTCGCCGAACAGATCGAAACCGCCGCAGCCGAGCACGGCTTCGCAGCCGCAACCAAGGACATGGGCGACATGGACCTGGATACGCTCGCGGCCGCCGGCCATCTGGTGATCGTCTGCTCCACCTACGGCGAGGGTGAGATGCCCGATGACGCCGAGGATTTCTGGCAGGAGGTCGCCGGTCCGGACGCACCGCGGCTCGAGGGCACCTATTTCGGTGTCGTCGCGCTCGGTGACTCCATCTACGACGGGTTCTGTCAGGCCGGCAAGAACTTCGATGCGCGGATCGCCGAACTGGGCGCGACCAGAGTCATCGACCGCGTCGACTGCGATGTCGATTACCAGGGACCGGCCGACGACTGGATCGCCGAGGCGCTGCCCGCGCTCGCCGCCGCCGGTGCCGCGGCCGCTGTCGAGGAACCCGCGGTCGAGGTCCCCACGCCCGAGCCCACCATCACCGAACCCGCAGTTGCCGAGCCCGCTGTTGTCGAGGTCCCCGAGACTCCCGAGCCCGCACCGGCGAAGTCCGGCGGCAAGTCCGCCTGGGGCCGAAAGAACCCCTATCCGGCGACGATCATCACCAACTCGGTGCTCTCCGGTGCCACCTCCGCCAAGGAGGTGCGGCACATCGAGATCTCGCTCGGCGATAGCGGTATCGCCTACGAACCAGGCGACGGCATCAGCATCGCCGCCGTCAACGACCCGGTCGTCGTCGATCTGATCCTCAAGCGCATCGGTGCCACCGGCGACGAGGTGATCAAGGACCGCAAGACCGAGCACTCCCTGCGCGAGGCACTCACCCATCACTACGAGGTCGGTGTGCCCACCAAGTACCTGGTCGACTACATCGCCAAACGCACCCACGACCCCGAGATCAGCCACCTCGTCGACACCGGCGATCACGAGGCACTCGACGCCTGGTTGTACGGCCGCGACGTCCTCGACGTCCTCAACGTCGACCCGAACCTCACCATCACCCCCGAGGAACTGATCGCCGAACTCAAGCCACTGGCCGCGCGCGTCTACTCGATCTCATCGAGCCCGCGAGTTCACTCCGGTTCGGTGCACATCACCATGGCCACGGTCCGCTACCGCACCGGGAACCGCGATCGAGGCGGCGTGTGTTCGACCTACCTCGCCGATCGGCGATCGGTGGGCGAGCAGGTGGGCGTGTACATCACCCCCAACAAGTCGTTCCGGCTGCCCGCCGATGACGCCAAGGTCATCATGATCGGGCCCGGTACCGGCGTCGCGCCGTTCCGCGCCTTCCTGCATGAGCGGGTGTCGCAGGGAGCCACGGGCGAGAACTGGCTGTTCTTCGGCGATCAGCACCGCGCCAGCGATTTCATCTACGCCGACGAGTTTGGTCAGTTCGTCACCGACGGCGTCCTCACCCATCTCGACCTCGCATTCTCACGCGATCAGGAACACAAGGTCTACGTGCAGAACCGGATGCTCGAAAAGGGCGCCGAATTCTTCTCCTGGCTCGAATCCGGCGCCCACATCTACGTGTGCGGTGACGCGACCCGGATGGCGCACGACGTCGACGAAGCCCTCCACGAGCTCATCGCCGAGCACGGCGGACTCTCGGCCAACGACACCGAGGCCTACATCAGCAAGCTCAAATCCGACAAGCGCTACCTGCGCGACGTGTACTAGAGACTCGCCCGGCGGCGAGCAGGAAGGAACAGGCGACGATGCCCGATTCCCCGGACACAACACCCGATGACTCGACCGGCACCGCCGGTGACCACGAGGTCACCGGTATCACCCGGCACGGATGCGCGAATGCATCGGGCTGTTACTGTCCGGGCCGGGCACGGCACACGGCCAGCGATCTGGACACGCTGTTGGCCACGCCCGGGTTCGCCGGGGCCGTGCTCGAGACCCCGATCCGCGAACTGGCCGCCAACCTGTCCCTGCTCGACCGTGTGGTCGGGGTGACCGTCGCCGGCCCCGTCGTCATGAACGACGTGGGCGTGCACAGCGCTCCGGGTGAGATCGGTGGACCGCTGCGGCCGGACGGTTCCCGCATCTCGCTGCGGATCAATCCCCGACGCCTCGGGAAAGCCCTGATCACCGAGCCGTCAGCGCATGTTCCGCCGACGCTGCGCCTGTTCGATGCCGACGGGAACACCGCGCACGCGACGTATCTGACCGAGCACTCCGACCGGCTGGCGTTCGAGGCGCTGTCGTTGGCGGTGCCGCCCACCGGAGACGACCCTGGCCAGTCAGCCGACCAACACGTCGAGCCGGACGCATCCCAGATCCCCGACGATGACCAGATTGCTCTGTTCGACACACTGCTCGATGACTGCGGGGCCTGGCGGCGCGGCCGTCTGGCCGACGAAACCATCGCTTCACCACTGCCCGCGGTCCGCGTCGAGCAGGCCCGGGTGATCTCCGCACTCGAGCACGCCGCGCTGCTGGGTATGCCGCTGACGTTGTGCGCGGTCGCCACAGGATGTCTGCAGATGCGCCATGCCGAGCTCGACGGATGCCGGGAACACAACGGCACCATGGTGATCGCGTCGGGAACGGCGCGCGTGATGATCAACTTCAATCTCGTCGAGGATTGCTGGATCACGTGGTCGCAGGGCGCGTGCGGCCGCACCGGGGCGATCGAACTGTACGACCGGCACGGCCGGTGCAGTTTCGTGGCCACCCAGACCGGGCCGGTCGCCGCCATCGCCTCGGAAGCCTGGGATCAGCTCATCGACGATCTCGCCGCCTGAGAGCGCCGTATACGCACAACACCCCCGATCGCCGGGAAACCCGGCCTTCGGGGGTGTTGTCGTAGTGCTAGTAGGCCGATCAGTCGTCCTTCATCGCCCCGGGAGCGTTCGACTGGACCTGCATCAGGAACTCGATATTGGTCTTGGTCTTCTTGAGCTGCGAGATCAGCAGATCAATGGCCTGCTGCGAATCGAGCCCGCTGAGCACCCGGCGCAGCTTGTGCACGATCGAGAACTCCTCGGGCGAGAGCAGTAGCTCATCCTTGCGAGTGCTCGACAGGTTCACGTCGACCGCGGGGAACACCCGGCGTTCGGAGATCTTGCGGTCGAGCTTGAGCTCGGCGTTGCCGGTGCCCTTGAACTCCTCGAAAATGACCGTGTCACCGGTCGATCCGGTCTCCACCAGCGCCGACGCGATGATCGTGAGCGAACCGCCGTTCTCGATGTTGCGCGCGGCGCCGAGGAACCGCTTGGGCGGGTACAGGGCCGTCGAGTCGACACCACCGGACAGGATACGTCCCGACGCCGGCGACGCGTTGTTGTACGCGCGGCCTAGACGGGTGATCGAGTCGAGCAGAACCACCACGTCCTTGCCCTGCTCGACGAGGCGCTTGGCCCGTTCGATGGCCAGTTCGGCAACCGAGGTGTGATCTGACGGCGGCCGGTCGAAGGTGGAGGCGATAACCTCACCCTTCACCGATCGCTGCATGTCGGTGACCTCTTCGGGGCGCTCGTCCACCAGCACCACCATCAGGTGGCATTCGGGGTTGTTGGTGGTGATCGCGTTGGCGATGTCCTGCAGGATCGTCGTCTTACCGGCCTTCGGCGGCGACACGATCAGCGCACGCTGGCCCTTGCCGATAGGCATGATCAGGTCGATGACGCGGGTGTCGAGACGCTCGGGCGTGGTTTCCAGCCGCAGCCGCTGATTGGGGTACAGCGGGGTGAGCTTGTTGAACTCGGGACGTTTGCGGGCCGCTTCGGGATCACCGCCGTTGACGGTGTCCAGACGTGCCAGGGGATTGAACTTCTGCCGCTGGTTGGCCTGCTCACCGTCCTTGGGCACCTTCACCGCACCGGTTACCGCATCGCCACGGCGCAGTCCGTAGCGGCGCACCAGGTTCATCGACACGTAGACGTCGTTCTGCCCGGCCAGGTAGCCGGAAGTGCGCACGAAGGCGTAGTTGTCGAGGACGTCGAGAATGCCCGCGACCGGCTGCAGGACGTCGTCCTCGGCGATCTGCGGCTCACCCGAGGCCACCGAGTCGCGGTCACGCCCGCGGCGGCGCTCGCGGAAACGCCTGCCGCGGCGGCCGCGGCCGCCGCCGTCCTCGTCGTCATCGTCGCGTGGGCCGTTCTGCCCACCCTGCTGGTTCTTGCCCTGTTGGTTCTTGCTCTGTTGGTTATCACCGCGCTGGCCGTCGCCGCGCTGGTTGTCCCCGCGCTGGTTGTTGTTCTGGCCCTGCTGATTGCGATTCCGGTTACGGCCGCGACCATCACCCTGGGCGTTGTCACCCTGCTGCTCGCCGGCGGCGCTCTCGGCACGCGGCGATTCCGGCCTGCCGCCCTCGCTCTTGCCGGATTCGTTCTTGCCGGATTCGGCCTTCACGGCGTCGTCCTTGGCCGGTTCATCGGCCCGCGGCTCGCCCGCGGGTCCACCAGGTTGACCCGCGTCGGTGGTGGCGCTGTCGGTGGTGGCCGAAGCAGCCTCAGGCGCGCTGTCGGTACCCTCGTCGGTAACCTTGGCCGCACGCGGCGCACGAGTCGTGCGGGGCGCCTTGGTCTTGACGACTTTGGCCGTGTCCGCGCTCTTGGGCACGTCGGGGGTCAGGGTGAGCTGATCGGCGCCGCCCTGACGTTCTTTGATAGCGGCGATGAGATCGCCCTTGCGCATGCCCGATGTGCCTTTGATACCCAGCTCACCGGCCAGAGCACGCAATTCGGTGAGGACCATGCCGGAAAGTCCGGCACGTGCCTTGCTCTTCGGCGCGCTGATCACGTCCGTATCGGTCACGGATGTCCTTTCGTTCCCCGTTCTCTACTCATGAGATCGGGGTCTAGGCTGCCCCCGCGCTCAGCGGGAGAATGTACGTCCGGGTGGACGTCGGCAGGGAAAGTATTCGGGGTGTGCGCCACGAGAATCCCCGCTTCTATGGGCTCCGCATCGGGTGACACCCCGCCCGTACCCGGGGCGACTGCTCACCTCGGCCACACCCGGTGCGGTGTACGAGTTCCGGGATGAGATGTGCCGGATTGCGGAAGAGAAACGTGGCAGAAAACTCTGCGCGGCCAAGACCCATACTACGCTGGCCGTTTTCGCATACTACGGGTAACACGCCCGAAATTACAATCGGCGGCCATCATTCCCGTCCGGACGGGGTGTCACCAGGAGATCTCGACACCTTTGGCCACTTCGACGGGCCAGGTGGCGAATCCGATATCGTGCGCGAGCGCCACCACGTCGTCGGTCACCGGGAGCGCACCGAGGATCAGCACCGACGGCCCCGCCCCCGACACCATCGCGGCATAGCCGTGTTCGCGCAGCATCGCGACGAGTTCGGCACTGTGCGGCATCGACGGCGCCCGATACGGCTGGTGCAGACGGTCGACGGTTGCGTCGAAGAGGCATTCCGGATCCGTCGTGAGGGCAACCACCGCCAGCGCCGAACGCGACAGGTTGAACACCGCATCGGTGCGCGGGACCGAATCGGGCAACAGGCCACGCGTGTGCGAGGTCGATGACTCCGTCTCCGGCACGAATACCGTGGCCCGGATGTCGGGATGCACGGCCAGTCGACGGGCCAGGTAGATGTCACCATCGGCCACCACACCGTCGGGATTGGCCTCTAGGGGGCTGTCGGTCCAGGTCACCACCGCCCCGCCGAGTACGCTCGCGGCCGCGTTGTCCGGGTGACCCTCGAACTCGCCGGCAAGCTGCACCAGCTCGGCATCGGTGAACGGTTCACGAACACCGGCGGCGGCGAGCAGACCCGACGCCGCAGCGAAACCCGAGACTGCGGCGGCCGCCGACGAGCCGAGGCCGCGCGAATGCGGGATCGCGTTCACGCACTGCAGGGTCAGGCCGCTCGCGCTCGCGCCGCCGTATTCCAATCCGCGGCGCACCGCCCGCGCCACGAGATGCCGGTCGTCGCGGGGAATGTCGTCGGCGCCCTCGCCGACTGCATCGATGTGAATACCCGACGGAGCCGTCGTCACGGTCAACTCGTCGTACACTCCGAGCGCGATACCGAGGCAATCGAATCCCGGCCCCAGATTCGCACTCGAGGCCGGGACTCTAACCCGAGCTGAAATACCTTCGGGCAGAACAGTATCGGCATCCCCGACGGACGGGGGCGCCTCCGGCAGCAGGTCGCCGGCCATCTCCAGGTCAGCCGACACCGAGAGCATCCGCAACCGCAACCGGGTCGACCGGGATGGCGTTGACCTCGGGCATACCCGAGAGCGCGGTGTCCGGATCCTTGAGACCGTTACCGGTCACGGTGCACACGACGGTGCTGCCCGGCTCGATCCAGCCGTCGGCGTGGGCGGCGAGCAGGCCCGCCACGCTGGCGGCAGAGGCCGGTTCGACGAACACGCCTTCCTTGCCCGCGACCAGCCGGTAGGCCTCCAGCAGCTTCTCGTCGGTCGCCGCCCGGAACTGGCCGTTCGACTCGTCCTTGGCGGCGACCGCCTGATTCCAGCTCGCCGGCGATCCGATGCGGATCGCGGTGGCGATGGTCTCCGGATTCTTCACCGGTGCACCGTTCACCAACGGCGCCGCACCCGCGGCCTGCACGCCCAGCATCCGCGGCAGAGAGTAGCTGATGCCGTCGGCGTGGTATTCGCGGTAGCCCTTCCAGTAAGCGGTGATGTTGCCGGCATTGCCCACGGGCAACGCGTGCACATCGGGCGCTCGGCCCAGCACGTCGACGATCTCGAACGCGGCGGTCTTCTGCCCCTCGATACGGGCCGGGTTCACCGAGTTGACCAGTTCGATCTCCGGGAAGTCCGCGGTGACCTTGCGGGCCAGTTCGAGGCAGTCATCGAAGTTGCCCTGAACCTGAATGATCTTGGCGCCGTGCATAACCGCCTGCGCCAGCTTGCCCATGGCGATCTTGCCCTCAGGGATCAGCACGGCACAGGTGATACCGGCTCGGGTCGCATAAGCGGCGGCCGACGCGGATGTGTTGCCCGTCGACGCGCACAGAACGGCCCGCTTGCCGTTGTTGACTGCGGTGGTCACAGCCATCGTCATTCCGCGGTCCTTGAAGGAGCCGGTCGGGTTCAGCCCCTCCACCTTAAGGTACACTTCGCACCCGGTGAGCTCGGACAGGTGCGGTGCCGGCACCAGCGGAGTGGCGCCCTCCAGCAGCGTCACCACCTTCCAGTCGTCGGCGACGGGCATCCGCGACCGGTAGGCCTCGATGAGGCCCGGCCAGGCGCGGTGCACGGGGGTGGGGGTCACGTCAGTCGGGCTCACGTCAGTCATCTGTTCCTTCCATTCGGAGGACGCTGGATACCTTGATCACCGCATCCATGTCTTCCAGTGCCGCAACGGTTTCCGACTGCGCGCGGTCGGGTGCACGATGGGTCACCACGATCAGCCGGGCGTCGTCGCCGGCGCCCTCCTGACGCACCGCGGAGATACTCACCGAACGCTTGGAGAATTCGCCGGCCACCTGCGCGAGGACCCCGGGCCGGTCGGCAACCCGCATCGACACGTAGTAGCGGGTGGGCACGTCGTCGATGGAGGCGACGGGCAGTTCGGCGTAGGTGGATTCGAGTGGTCCGCGACCGCCGTGCACCTTGTTGCGCGCCGCCATCACCAGATCACCCATCACGGCCGAAGCCGTGGGAGCACCACCGGCACCCTGGCCGTAGAACATCAACCGCCCGGCGTTCTCGGCCTCCACCACCACTGCGTTGAACGCACCGCTGACCGAGGCCAGCGGATGGGACAGCGGGACGAGCGCCGGATAGACGCGAGCGGAGACCTGCTCGCCGTCGTCGCCGGCGATCCGCTCACAGATGGCGAGCAGCTTGACGGTGCAGTCGAACTTCTGGGCAGCGGCCAGGTCGGCCGCGGTGACCTCGGTGATGCCTTCGCGGTACACGTCAGCGGCCGTGACCCGGGTGTGGAAGGCGATCGAGGCGAGGATCGCGGCCTTGGCTGCCGCGTCATAGCCGCCGACGTCCGCCGTGGGGTCGGCCTCGGCGTACCCGAGACGGCCGGCCTCGGCGAGAGTCTCGTCGTAGCCCGCCCCGGTGGAATCCATCGCCGAGAGGATGAAGTTGGTGGTGCCGTTGACGATTCCGGCGACACGCTCCACCTTGTCACCGGCGAGGGACTGCATCAGTGGCCGAATCACCGGGATCGCACCGGCCACGGCGGCCTCGAAGTACAGGTCGACCTTCGCCTCGGCGGCGGCTCCGGCCAGCTCGCCGGTGTAGTCGGCCAGTAGCGCCTTGTTGGCCGACACCACGGACTTTCCGCCGGTCAGCGCTGTGCGGATCAGTTCCCGGGCCGGGTCGATACCGCCGACGAGTTCGACGACGATGTCGACGTCGTCGCGGGCCACCAGGGCGGCGGCATCGGTGGTGAGCAGTGCCGAATCGATCTTGCGTGGTTTGGTGAGGTCACGCACTGCCACGCCGCGGATCTCCAGCGGCGCGCCCACGCGAGCCCGCAGGTCGTCGGCGTTCTCCTCAAGAATGCGCACGACCTCGGCGCCGACGTTGCCCATGCCGAGCACCGCCACACCGATGGCCGGCCGGTCCTGAACGGCTTCGGTCACTTGCCTACCTCCAGTCGCAAGAAGTCTTCGATCGTCTCCCGACGGATCAGCAGTCGCGATGCGCCGTCGGCGACGGCCACCACCGGCGGACGCATCACCATGTTGTACCGGCTCGACATCGAGTAGCAGTATGCCCCCGTCGCCGCCACCGCCAGCAGATCCCCGGCCTGCAGGTCGCCCGGCAGCCAGCAATCCTTGATGATGATGTCACCGCTCTCGCAGTGCTTGCCCACCACCCGGCTCACCACCGCGGGCGCCGATGACACGCGCGAGACCAATCGTACGTCGTACTCCGCCTGGTACAGGACGGTGCGGATATTGTCGCTCATCCCGCCGTCGACCGAGACGTAGCGCCGGATGGCTCCGCGTTCGAGTTCGACGTCCTTGATGGTGCCGACCTCGTACACGGTGACGGTGCCGGGTCCGGCGATCGCCCGTCCGGGTTCGACGGCCAGGGTCGGCATCGGCAGTCCGACGGCGGCCGACTCGCGCCGGACGATCGCGGCCAGGGTGTCGGCGACGTCCTTCACCGGCAGCGGGTCGTCCTCTTCGAGGTACGAGATCCCCAGTCCCCCACCGAGATCGATGACTTCGAGTTGTGCGGTCTTGTCGACACCGAACTCGGAGACGATCTCCTTGAGCAGGCCCAGCACGCGGTGCGCGGCCAGTTCGAAACCGTCCATGTCGAAGATCTGCGAGCCGATGTGGCTGTGCAATCCGACGAGCCGCAGGTTGTCGGTGGCGAACACACGACGCACCGCGTCCATCGCGACGCCGCCGGACAGCGCGAACCCGAACTTCTGGTCCTCGTGCGCGGTGGCGATGAATTCATGGGTGTGCGCCTCCACGCCCACCGTGATCCGCACCAGCACGTCGGCGACGAGGCCCCGCTCACCCGCGAGGGCGTCGAGCCGATCGATCTCGGCGAGCGAGTCGAGCACGATGTGGCCGACGCCCGCATCGAGGGCGGCGGCCAGTTCCGCTGAGCTTTTATTGTTGCCGTGCAACGCGATTCGCTCCGCCGGGAAGCCCGCATGCAGAGCGACGGCGAGTTCGCCGCCCGAGCACACGTCCAGGCACAGACCTTCCTCGTTCACCCAGCGGGCGATCTCGGTGCTCAGAAATGCCTTGGACGCGTAGTGAACCCGGCCGTATTGACCGAACGCTCCGATCATATCGGCGCAGCGGGACCGGAAGTCCTTCTCGTCCACCACGAACAGCGGAGTGCCGTATTCGCGGGCCAGCTCGCACACCGGCACACCGGCCAGTGTCACCTCACCCGAATCGTCACGGATTGCGTTGCGCGGCCACACATTTGCGGGAATCTCGGCGAGAACGGCCGGATCGTTGGGGCGCTGCGCGAGATGCGGGGCCGCCGGGATGTCCGCGTGCCGGGGTCCGGCCGGATGCGCGCTCACATCCGCTCCGGTGCGCTCACGCCAACCAGGTCCAGGCCGTTGGCCAGCACCTGCCGGGTCGCCTCGCACAGCGCCAGCCGCGCGCGGTGGATGTCGCCGGGCTCCTCGTCGCCCTGCGGCAGGACCCGGCAGCGCGCGTAGAAGCGGTGGTAGGCCCCGGCGAGGGTTTCGAGGTACCGGCACACCCGGTGCGGTTCGCGCAGTTCGGCGGCGGTGGCGACCACCTCGTCGTAGTCACCGATGGTGCGGATCAGATCGCCCTCTGCGGGGTCGTCGAGCAGTCCGAGATTGTCGGTGCCGAGTTCGAGGCCGAGTTCGGCGGCGCTGCGAGCCAGCGCCGACAGCCGGGCGTGCGCGTACTGGACGTAATACACTGGATTGTCGTTGGACTGCTTGACCAGCAGATCCAGGTCGATATCGATGTTGACGTCCACCGACGACCGGATGAGCGAGTAGCGGGCGCCGTCGACACCGACCGCGCCGACCAGGTCGTCGATGGTGATGACGTTGCCCGCACGTTTGCTCATCCGCACCGGCTGGCCGTCCTTGACGAGGTTCACCATCTGCCCGATCAGGACTTCGACGGTGTCCGGGTCGTCACCGAGCGACGCCGCGGCCGCCTTGAGTCGTTTGATGTAGCCGTGGTGGTCGGCGCCGAGCATGTAGACGCACAGGTCGAAGCCGCGGTCGCGTTTGTCGCGGTAGTAGGCGATGTCTCCGGCGATGTAGGCGGCCTCACCGTCACTCTTGATGACGACGCGGTCCTTGTCGTCGCCGAAGTCGGTGGTGCGCAGCCACCAGGCACCATCCTTCTCGTACAGGTTGCCGTTGGCCTTGAGCTGTTCGATGCAGGTGTCGACGAGTCCGCGCTCGAACATCGAGTTCTCGTGGGTATACACGTCGAAGTCGGTGCCGAACTCGTGCAGGCTGCGTTTGATCTGACCGAACATCAGCTCGACGCCCTCGGCGCGGAACGTTTCGCGGCGCTCGTCGGGCTCCTGGTCGAGGACGCCGGGCACGTTCGCGACCACGTTCTCGGCGATCTCGGTGATGTAGTCGCCGGCGTACCCGTCCTCAGGTGTGGGCTGTCCCAGCGCGGATGCCTCCAGCGACTTGGCAAAGCGATCGATCTGGCCGCCGTGGTCGTTGAAGTAGTACTCGCGGGTGACCGCGGCGCCGCGGGCGGCGAACACGCGGCCCAGTGCGTCGCCGACGGCCGCCCAGCGGGTGCCGCCGAGGTGGATCGGGCCGGTCGGGTTGGCCGAGACGAATTCGAGGTTGATCGCGGTGCCGGACAGTTCGCTGCCGCGCCCGTAGTCCACGGCCTTGGCCAGCACCGATTCGACGACGGTATTCTGCGCGGCGGCGGCCAGCCACACGTTGACGAATCCGGGACCGGCGACATCGGCCTTGTCGATGCCGTCGGCGGCGGCAAACGCCTCGGCGAGCCAGCCGGCGAACTCACGCGGCACCACGCCGAGACGTTTGCCCAGTTGCAGCGCGATATTGGTGGCGTAGTCGCCGTGGTCGGCGTTGCGGGGACGCTCGACCACCACGGTCTCGGGCACCAGCGAGGTATCGAGGCCCCGGTCGGACACGACGGTCAGCGTTATCTCGCGGAGAAGCGCAGCGAGGGCGGCAGGAGTCACGGGTATTCATCCTATGTTCCGGGGCCTGTGATGGGACAATCGACTCCACCTGTGCCCGGCCCTCACCCCTGCCGGGTTCGCCGGAAGCGGCAGATGGGACGTTCGTAGCAGCCGCCGCCCGGTGGCCCGCCCCGTCCCCCGCTGGAGGTTCACCGCATCGTGTCCGAAGCCCCGACACCCGCCCCCGCCTCCCGCCCGTGGCTGCTACCTGCGGCGATCGGCATCGTCGCGCTGCTTCTGGGTGTCGGGCTGGGGTGGTTGCTCACCGCCAGCTTCGCCGGCGACTCCGAGGATCATCCGGACAGCGGTTCGGCGGCGGTGGGGTTCGCGCAGGACATGATCGTGCACCACGCGCAGGGTGTGGAGATGGCCGAGGTCGTGATCGCGCAGGGCGCAGACCCCGCGATCAAGAAGATCGCGCTGACCATCCTGGCCGATCAGACCCGCGAGATCGGCCAGATGACCGGGTGGCTCAACCTGTGGGATCAGCCGGTCGAGAACCCCGACGCACCGATGACATGGATGGGTCACGGATCGTCGGACTCCGATTCCGGCGGTCATGACATGTCGTCGCACGCCGGTCACAGCATGAGTACGCCCGCGCCCACCACCCCTGCAGCGGCCGACAAGCCGGCGATGCCGGGCATGGCCACCGATGCGGAGATGACCAAGCTGCGGTCGCTGCACGGTGCCGACGCCGACACCTTCTTCATCCAGCTGATGCTGCGCCACCACGAGGGCGGCCTGCACATGATGACCTACGCCGCCAACCCGGCCAACGTCTCGCAGGAGTACGTCCGCGACCTCGCCGGCCACATGGACGGCCAGCAAACCGATGAAATCGCCCTGTTCAGAAGCCTCCTGGCCGAACGCAATACCCCACCGCTGCCTATGAACTGAGGACACTCAGTTCATAGGCAGCCCGGCAGCTTCTCCACCGCCGTGATGGTCTCCCCCTTCTCGATCTGCGTGATCGAGAAGCGATCTGTGAGATGCCGTTCAGCAAGTTCGGCCTGCGTCAGGTCATGGGCAGCTATGTCTGCTCTACGAAGACCTGGTCGATCGTGTCGACGCCGGCGAGCAGGCGGGCACTCCACCGCGAGATCTGCTCGGCGTTGGCGCACTCGACCCGACGACGCGTGTCGGCATCGATTTCCCCGAACTTGAGGGTCAGCTGCTCGATGAACAATCCGGCTCGGCCTTCGGCTCGGGCTTCATCCTGCCGTTCGGCTCGCCCTTCCGCTCGCCCTTGGGCGATGAGCACGTCTGCTGTATTCATGGCGGCCTCCACTGCTTCGGTTCCGACTGTTACGGCGTAGTGGACGATGTCTTCGACGGGTGTGGGACTTACTCTTACAAGATACTGGAACAAGGCTTCGAGGCGTCTGTTGTCAAGTTCGATGATGTGATCAGTCCAGTTCGGCAGCCAGTGAGTGGCATCGGGATCGTCCGGTGCTTTGGTGAGGAACACGAAGGTGATCCGCGCGGCGGTGGTCAACGGACGGGCACGGAGCGCGGCGTCATCGACGGTGGTGAGGTCGTCGAGCAGGTAGGCACAGTGCGGAATCAGATTCCCGGCGACGGATGAGAATGATTCGTCGATGTGGAGGAGGTCGGCGATGTCAGTGGGAGCGGTCCAGCGACGCCGGCCTTGGTAAACGACCACGGGAACAATCAGTGGCAGTGGCGGTTTACCGGATTCGGCTGGATGTTGGTCGCGGTGTCGTTCCCAGATGCGGACCTGGTAGCGCAACATCCGGAAGGCCATGAGCGGATCGGGGCTGCGCTGATGTTCGATGAGGACATACAGATAGGCGTCCAGCTCATCGATCGTGGTTTTGAACAGGACGTCTGTCTGCTGGTGGCGCAGGTCGTCATCGATGAAGGTTCCCTCCTGGAGGGCGAGATCATCGAAGTTGATGTGGTCGGCCAACTTTGGCGGCAGGACTGAGCGTAGCTCTGATCCTGCGTCGCCGGGGTCGGTGAAGATCAGCCGAAACAGCGCATCGTGCGGTTGCCCGCCTGCGGACGTATCCCCCTCGTTCATCATGGGGAGAACCATACTGACGGGTTCGGACATTCGTCCGTCGTCACCTGCTCTGGACGAGACCGAGAATCCGTGGGTCCGCAAGGAATCGTCGGCTCCCGCAGCCAGTTCACCCTAATTTGAACGAACCCTCCAGAAACACCCGGACGGATACGTGCGCGCACGACGCATGGCCCCTGATACGTAGCGCCGGTTGGTACCGGTGGTCTGCGTAGTTGGTACTCGGATTCTGTGGGGTGGGTACTGCTGCCGGCTCCGGCCCGGTTGTTGCCGGGCCGGGCCGGAGTCGATGGTGCAAGGGGTTATTCCCAGAATTGTTCGGATGTTCGTGTTTGGTCGTGGCAGGCCTTGCGCATGTCGATCCCGCCGAGTTCAATGCGGCGGGCGTGGTGGGCGAGGCGGTCGACGATGGAGTCGGCGGCGACTCGATCAGGTAGGGCGTCGACCCAGTGTGCGGGGCCGGTTTGGGAGGCGATGATCGTGGCGAGTCGTTCGTTGCGGTTGGCCAGGATCGCGAACAGGTCGTTGCCGGCTTCGGGATCGATGCTGACGGTGAGGAAGTCGTCGATGATCAGCAGGTCGATCGTGGAGAGCCGGTCGATGAGTTTTTGGTGGGCGATGACGTCGGTGCGGGCGATGGCCAGGTCGCGGGCGAGTTCGTCGAGTCTGGTGTAGATCACCGGGTGGGTGCGGTGGCAGGCGGCGATCCCGATCGCGCAGGCGATGTAGGTTTTGCCACCTCCTGTTGGTGAGGTGATCAGCACGTTGAGGTGATCGGCTCGCCAGTCGGTGGTGCCGTAGCGGGTCATGCGGACCGGGTTGAGGCCCCGGCCGTCGCGGTAGTCGATTTCAGCGATCGTGGCGGTGGGGATGGGGAACTTGGCGGCTTTGATCAGTTTGTCGATCTTGCCGGCGGTGCGGGCGTCCATCGCGTCGTCAACGGCGGTGAGGAACAGCTGTTCGGGAGTGACGGCGTCGTTGGCCTCATCGCTGATCAGTTCTTCGAATCGTGCGGCGATGTGGGTGACGCGCAGGGCCCGGAACTTGTCGTAGTCCTCGCTGGTGAACACGCTCATCAGCGCACCTGCCCTTCGGGGCCGGTGGTGTCGTAGTGCGAGGCGTCGCGAACGTAGACTTCGGGCCCCAGCGGTTGGGCTGGCCCATTGGGGTTGGGGCCGGGGCGCTGTCGTCGTGTTGATGGTGCCGGTACCGGTCGTAGTGGCACATAGGTGACAGTTTGGTTGTCATGTCGCGGCAGCGGCGTTGATCGTTGCTTCGAACTCGACCGGCGTCAACCGACCAAGGTGGGACGGGTATCTCAGCGTTGACGGTCGAGGACGTTGCGTTGCAGTAGCGCGAAGAAACTCTTCATCGCGGCGCTATCCCCGACTTTGCCCATCGACCTGGCCAGTCCATGAGTATTCAAGCCATGAGTATTCTTCAAGGCGAGTACGAATTTTCGTGACCGGAACAGCGATCCCCGATCTGTCTGAATTGTCCGCAGCAGCCGGCGACTTCTCCACGACGGGCCGCCGCGTTGTGCAGCGCTACCGTAGCCAACCGGGACTTCATCGGCGAGTCCATGCTGTAGCCGACGATCTGCCGGCCAGGAGTACACGTCCGTGATGGCGCACAGATAGAGCCTGCCTTCGGCGGTGTGGTGTTAGGTGATATCGGTCAGCCACAACTGATTCGGCTCGGCGGCGGTAAGAAGGTCGCGTTGGACCAGATCATCGTGAATCGGTGACCGTTACGGCTCACTTCTTGCCGACCACTGACCACCACCGGTTGACGCGGCAGATCTGCCGCGCCGCTCGCTCGGCCATCGATTCACCCACGGTATCGGCTTGCCCGGCAAGGAACCGGTAGCCGAACTCCGTATCCTCGCAGTGCGCATCGAAATCGAACAGGGCATTGGCCCGATTCTGCCTACTCAGCTCCCGCAGTTCAGGTGATACGTAGCGCCGGTTGGTACCGGTGGTCTGCGTAGTTGGTACTCGGATTCTGTGGGGTGGGTACTGCTGCCGGCTCCGGCCCGGTTGTTGCCGGGCCGGGCCGGAGTCGATGGTGCAAGGGGTTATTCCCAGAATTGTTCGGATGTTCGTGTTTGGTCGTGGCAGGCCTTGCGCATGTCGATCCCGCCGAGTTCAATGCGGCGGGCGTGGTGGGCGAGGCGGTCGACGATGGAGTCGGCGGCGACTCGATCAGGTAGGGCGTCGACCCAGTGTGCGGGGCCGGTTTGGGAGGCGATGATCGTGGCGAGTCGTTCGTTGCGGTTGGCCAGGATCGCGAACAGGTCGTTGCCGGCTTCGGGATCGATGCTGACGGTGAGGAAGTCGTCGATGATCAGCAGGTCGATCGTGGAGAGCCGGTCGATGAGTTTTTGGTGGGCGATGACGTCGGTGCGGGCGATGGCCAGGTCGCGGGCGAGTTCGTCGAGTCTGGTGTAGATCACCGGGTGGGTGCGGTGGCAGGCGGCGATCCCGATCGCGCAGGCGATGTAGGTTTTGCCACCTCCTGTTGGTGAGGTGATCAGCACGTTGAGGTGATCGGCTCGCCAGTCGGTGGTGCCGTAGCGGGTCATGCGGACCGGGTTGAGGCCCCGGCCGTCGCGGTAGTCGATTTCAGCGATCGTGGCGGTGGGGATGGGGAACTTGGCGGCTTTGATCAGTTTGTCGATCTTGCCGGCGGTGCGGGCGTCCATCGCGTCGTCAACGGCGGTGAGGAACAGCTGTTCGGGAGTGACGGCGTCGTTGGCCTCATCGCTGATCAGTTCTTCGAATCGTGCGGCGATGTGGGTGACGCGCAGGGCCCGGAACTTGTCGTAGTCCTCGCTGGTGAACACGCTCATCAGCGCACCTGCCCTTCGGGGCCGGTGGTGTCGTAGTGCGAGGCGTCGCGAACGTAGACTTCGGGCCCCAGCGGTTGGGCTGGCCCATTGGGGTTGGGGCCGGGGCGCTGTCGTCGTGTTGATGGTGCCGGTACCGGTCGTAGTGGCACATCGGCATCGGCGTGGATGGAGGCCATGGCCCGCTTGACGGTCGTATACGACGGA
>NZ_CALLZT010000020.1:0-31339 GCF_937858515.1 uncultured Gordonia sp.
CGCACTCGGTGTACCGCAAGTTCGGCCTGTGCCGCGTGTGCCTGCGCGACATGGCTCACGCCGGCGAGCTGCCGGGCGTGCAGAAGTCCAGCTGGTGACGCCTCCGGCTCACTGAGCCGGTAATGACATCGGACGACCCCACCTTCTTGCAGAAGGTGGGGTCGCGTCGTCAGCAACCTTGTCGCACTCAGGTGCGGTCTTGTTTGCGGATGACGAAGGCGGTGATCAGAGCTGCGGCTACGGCGAACACGCTGAGCAGTGCCAGGCCGAGGGTGTAGCTGTGGGCGTCGGCGTCGTAGGTAGCGCCCATGGCCATCGGTGGGAAGAAGCCGCCGAGTCCGCCCGCGGCACCGACGATCCCGGTGACCGCGCCGACTCGTTCGGCGGGGGCGACCTGGGCAACCCAGGTGAACACCGACCCCGAGCCGAGGCCCATGAACAGCGCCATGAGCACGAAGTTGATGCCCGCCGGGATCTCCAGGGGCGGTTCGGTGAGCATCCAGATGGCCAGGATCGCGGCACCGGCGCACGAGATGAACGTGATCAGGCGGGGCCCGAACTTGTCGGCGAGCACACCACCGCACGGGCGGGCGATCACCGCGGCGATCGCGAATCCGGCGGTGCGGGTGCCGGCGCCCTGGGCGTCGACGGCGTATACGTCGTTGAGGTAGGTGGGCAGATAGGTGGAGAAGGCGACGAATCCGCCGAAGGCCGCCGCGTAGAGAAAGCCCATCTCCCAGGTGATGGGCAGCTTGGCGGCGCCCATCAACTTGGGGACCACCGGATCGTGGTTGGGTGACCACCGGGGTGAGTCGTGCATGAAGACCCGGCAGATCACGGCAACCACCACGAGCGCCACGGCGATGATCACATGCGTGGCGAAATAGCCGAACCAATTCACGAATCGGGGGGTGAAGAATGCCGACAGTGCGGTACCGCCCATCCCGGCACCGAAAACGCCTGTGGCGAAACCACGGCGGGAGGGGTCGTACCAGGCGTTCACGAATGGAATGCCGACGGCGAAGGTGGTGCCGCCGACACCGAGGAAGAATCCGATCACCAGAAGCAGTGCGTAGCTTTCCAGTTCCCCGGCGACGGCGATGAGCAGCACGAACGGTACCGTCAGGAGCAGTAGCGCCGGGAACATGGTCCGCCCGCCGTAGCGGTCGGTGAGTGCTCCGGTGATGATACGGCCAAGCGATCCGACGAGCACCGGAATAGCGACCAGCACGGACTTCTGGCCCGCCGACAGGTTCAGGTCGGTGGCATATCTGATGGCCAAGGGGCCCACCAGGTTCCACGCCCAGAAGCTGATGCCGAACGCCAGCGTCGCCAGTGCGAGGTTGGTGGCCTGGTCGCGGGAGGTGATGGCCGGTGCCGCTGTCTCGGTGGTCATTGGTCGCGATCCTTCACTCCGATGGGCGCCCAACCACGCCGCGCCGGCCGTGCGCCCGGTGCCGGAATCCGGTCACGGCTGCGGTAGACGATGTAGGGCCGGAACAGGTAATGCAGTGGGGCGGTGAAGATGTGGACGAGACGGGTGAACGGGACGAGGCAGAACAACGTCATCCCGATCAGCACATGCACGTGGAAACGCAGCGGTGCCCCGGACATCGCGTCGATGTCGGGGTTGAGGTAGAAGATCGACCGGAACCAGGGCGAGACGGTCTCGCGGTAGTTGACGCCTTCGCCGTGCGGGTCGACGGTGCCGACGAGGGTGATGAAAGTTCCTGCCAGCAGCGCGGATACGAGTGCGGCGTACATGAGTTTGTCGTTGCGGGTGGTGGCCATGAACACCGGTCCGGTACGCCGGCGCCGGTAGATGAGCAGACCGCAGCCGACAAGTGTTGCGGCGGCGGCGATCAGGCCGGATATGGCGGCCGTCCAGTGGTAGAGGCTCTCTGTGATGCCGAAGAACTCGGTCCACGACTCGGGGATCACCAGTCCGATGGCGTGACCGGCGATCACCACGAGTACACCGTAGTGGAACAGCGGTGACGCGATGCGCAGCAGCCGCGACTCGTACAGCTCCGATGACCTTGTGGTCCAGCCGAATTTGTCGAACCGGTAGCGCCACATGGTGCCGCCGATGACGAGAAACAATGTGATGTAGGGGATCACGCCCCACAGCAAGATGTTCATCTGCTACCTCCGGTTCGCCTGCCCCGTGGGCTGCAACGGCAGCAGCCGCGGACCGTAGGGTTCGAGTCCGACGAACTCGACCGGTGTCTGTTGCGGGGCAATCGGATTCGTGTCGCTCTCCGGCAAGGTGAGGACGATTGCGGCCAGCGCGTCGGCGTAGACGCTGCGACGCTCGCGCAGCGCCCGTTCGATCTTCTCGAGCGCACCTCGAAATCGGCCGAGAAGCTCACGTCCTCCGTCGTGGTCGACCCGCGCGCAGAACTCCAGCACGATGGGCAGATGGTCGGGTAATTCGCCGTGCAGGTCGGTGAGGTAGCCGCTGTCGCGGTAGAGCTGTTTGACGGCGGCCAGGGCCTCCCCGCGGCGCCGGGTGTCGCCGTCGGTCCAATACGTCAGGTACA
Source organism: uncultured Gordonia sp. (assembly GCF_937858515.1). Lineage (NCBI taxonomy): Bacteria > Bacillati > Actinomycetota > Actinomycetes > Mycobacteriales > Gordoniaceae > Gordonia > uncultured Gordonia sp. Next base: position 2,544 of record NZ_CALLZT010000020.1, read on the forward strand.
GGGTGTGCGCGCGGGACAGGTCGAACACGTCGACGTAGTCGTGGCGCAGTTCGTCGGGCGCACCCGAGCGCAAGGCGTCGACCACTGAGCGCAGCAGGACGATCGGCCGGCTGCCGGGTTGCTCAGCGAGGGCGTCGGTCAACAGTGGAAGGAGTTCGAGCAGTTGGTCGTCGGGGTAGCTCAGGCACCACGAGGCGACCTGGTAGACGATCGGCCACTGTGCCGAGCCGGCCTGTTCCGGTGATTCCTTGCGTTGCAGGAGGGGGATTTTCATGACCGCGGCACCCGTTCCGGGAACAGCCCGGCGGGGGCGCCGTTGCCGTCCCAGTTGAGCAGATTGGTGCGCCCGGCCATGGCGGATCGCCCGGCGGCCGAGTCGCTGGTCTGCCGCTGTTTGAGCGCGTGAAAGGTCTCCACCGATACCGGTGCCGGCCGCCCGCTGGCTTCGCCGAAGATTCCCGAGTCGAACATTCCGGGGCCGCCGTCGAAATCCAGCGAGCAGGCCGATTCGTCGAGACCGACGGCCTGTTCGCTGTGGGCTGTCGGAATCACATAGCGGTCATGGTATTTGGCGATCGCCAGGAGGCGGTACATCTCGTACACCCGTTCCTCGGTCATCCCGACCGATGCGGGGATCTCGGGCCGGGTCTCGCGGCCGAGGGTCACATCGCGCATGTACGAGCGCATCGCGGCAAGCTTGCGCAGCACCCCGTCGACGACGGCGGCGTCGCCCGCGGTGAACAGTTCGGCCAGGTATTCCACCGGGATCCGCAACGCCTCGATGGCGCCGAAGAGGTTGGTGTGTGACTCGGCGTCGTGGCCTTGTCCGGCGAGCAGGTCGACGATCGGGGACAGCGGCGGGATGTACCAGACCATCGGCATAGTGCGGTATTCCGGATGCAGCGGCAACGCCACCTTGTACTTCTTGGCCAGTGCGTACACCGGGGATCTGCGCGCCGCCTCCAGCCAGTCGTCGCTGATTCCGGCGGCTCGGGCGGCGGTGATGACCTCCGGGTCGGCCGGATCGAGCAGCAGATCCAGTTGCGCCTGGTACAGATCCTTTTCGTCCGGTGTCGACGCGGCGGCTGTCACCTTGTCTGCGTCGTAGAGGAACACCCCGAGATACCGCAGCCTGCCGACGCACGTTTCGGAGCACACCGTCGGCAGGCCCGCCTCCACCCGCGGATAGCAGAGTGTGCATTTCTCGGCTTTCCCGGATTTGTGGTTGAAGTAGATCTTCTTGTACGGGCAGCCGGTGATGCACTGCCGCCAACCGCGGCACTGGTCCTGGTCGACCAGCACGATGCCGTCCTCGCTGCGCTTGTAGATGGCGCCCGACGGACACGACGCCATGCACGACGGATTCAGGCAGTGCTCGCAGATGCGGGGCAGATAGAACATGAAGGTCTGTTCAAAGCTGAACTTGATCGCCTCCTCGGACTCTGCGCGCAGCTTGGCGACGATCGGGTCGAGATGTCCGAGTTCGGTTGTGCCGCCGAGGTTGTCGTCCCAGTTGGCCGACCACTTGACTTTCATGTCCTCGCCGGTGAGGAGCGATTTGGGCCGGGCGACGGGAAAGTCGTCGCCGAGCGGTGCCTCGACAAGGGTTTGATAGTCGTAGGTCCACGGCTCGTAATAGTCGGCGATGGTGGGCTGTACCGGACTGGCGAACAGGGTCAGCAGCTTCTGCAGCCGCCCACCGGTGCGCAGCCGCAATTTGCCCCGCCGGTTGAGTGTCCACCCGCCGCGCCACTTCTCCTGATCCTCGTGGCGACGTGGGTAGCCCTGTCCGGGGCGGGTTTCCACATTGTTGAACCACACGTATTCGGTGCCCGCGCGGTTGGTCCAGGCCTGCTTACAGGTGACCGAGCAGGTGTGGCAGCCGATGCATTTGTCGAGATTCATCACCATCCCGACCTGAGCCATGACGCGCATCAGTAGGTCACCTCCTGGTTGCGTTTGCGGATCGTCGAGACCATGTCGCGCTGATTGCCGGTGGGGCCGAGATAGTTGAACGCGTACGAGAGTTGGGCGTACCCGCCGATGAGGTGGGTGGGTTTGACCAGCAGCCGGGTCACCGAATTGTGGATTCCGCCGCGCCGTCCGGTGGCCTCCGATTTGGGCACGTCGATGGTGCGCTCCTGTGCGTGGTGCACGTACACAACACCTTTCGGCATCCGGTGACTGACGACGGCCCGCCCCACCAGCACACCGTTGGCGTTGGTGCATTCGATCCAGTCGTTGTCGGAGACGTCGATGGCGGCGGCGTCCTCGGGACTCATCCACGCGGTCGGACCACCACGGGAGAGCGACAGCATGAACAGGTTGTCCTGATACTCCGAATGAATCGACCATTTGGAATGGGGTGTCAGGTAGCGCACCGTGATCTGTTGCGCTCCATCGGGTCTCAATGTCGGCTCGGCGAACAGTTTGTGCATGTCCAGCGGTGGGCGGTAGGTGGGCAGCGATTCGCCGGTGTCGATCATCCAGTCGTGATCGAGGTAGAAGTGCATGCGGCCGGTGAGGGTGTGAAAAGGTTTGAGCCGCTCGATGTTCACCGTGAACGGGGCGTACCGACGACCACCGGTTTCCGAGCCGGACCATTCGGGTGAGGTGATCACGGGGACCGGGGCGCGCTGGGTGTCGGCGAAGGTGATCCGCTTCTCCTGCGAACCGCGGGCGAGGTCGTCGAGCAGGAATCCGACGCGCCGCTGCAGCGTGCGGAATCCCTGGACCGCGAGTTCGCCGTTGGTGGTTCCCGACAGCGTCAGGATCGCCTCGGCGAGTTTGGAGTCAGTGTCGATGGCGGGGCGGCCGTCGGCGGCACCGCCGAGCATCACCCCGTTCTCCTGCGCCAGCTTCCCGGTCTGCTCGGTGAGGTCGAAGGTGACGTTCTTGACGGTGAACCCCAGCTTGTCGGCGAGCGGCCCGACCGCGGCCAGCTTGTCGGCGATCGCAGTGTAATCACGTTCGGCAACAACAAAGTTGGGTGCGTTACTGCCCGGCCGGATCGGGTGTTTCCCGTCCTGCCAGTCCATGACGCGACCGTGTGGCTGCGCCATCTCGCCCGGGGTGTCGTGCTGCACCGGCACACTCACCAGATCCTTGCGCACACCCAGATGGGTACGGGCGAGTTCCGACAGCCGACCGGCCAGCAGGTGGAACAGGTCGAAGTCGGTTTTCGCCTCCCACGGGGGATTGATCGCCGGGGAGAAGGCATGCACGTAGGGGTGCATGTCCGTCGACGACAGATCGTGCTTCTCGTACCAGGTGGCCGCGGGCAGCACGACGTCCGAGAGCAGAGTGGTCGAGGTCATCCGGAAATCCGCCGACAGCAGCAGATCGAGCTTGCCCTCGGGCGGGTCATCGTGCCACGCCACATCTTTCGGGCGCGGAGCATTGGGGTTCTCCGAGCCCAGCACGTTGTGATGAGTACCGAGCAAGGTTCGCAGGAAGTACTCGTTTCCCTTGGCGGAGGATCCGAGCAGATTGGACCGCCACAACACGAGGGTGCGCGGCCAGTTTTCCGGGGCGTCGACGTCGCTGATCGCCGGGGTCAGCGACCCGTCCCGCAACTTTGCGGCGATGTAGGCGCCCGGATTCTCGGCGTCTCCGGCGTCGACCGCAGCGGTCGCCTCGTCGGCGACGTCGAGGGGGTTGCGGCTGAACTGCGGATAGAACGGCATCCAGCCCAGCCGCGCCGACTGGGCGATGGCGTCGGCGGTGTGCCTGTCACCCAGCGTGCCGGTCGACAGCGGGGAGGCCAGCGAGGCCGTGGAGTAGCCGTCGTTGCGCCACTGCCCTGTGTGCATGTACCAGTACGACGTACCGGTCATGGTGCGCGGCGGCCGCGACCAGTCCAGGGCGTTGGCCAGCGAGATCCACCCGGTGATCGGCCGGCACTTCTCCTGCCCCACATAATGGGCCCAGCCTCCACCGTTGCGGCCCATGCACCCGGTGAGGATCAGCAGTGTGAGGATGGCGCGGTAGGTGGCATCGCCGTGGAACCACTGACAGATACCGGCACCCATGATGATCATCGAACGACCGTCGGAGTCGACGGCGTTGGTGGCGAACTCGCGGGCCACCCGGATCGCGGCCTCGGCGGGAACGCCGGTGATCTCGGCCTGCCAGGCCGGCGTGTAGGGGGCGCTCGCGTCGTCGTAGCCGGTGGGCCAGTGCCCGGGCAGGCCGTCGCGGCCGACGCCGTACTGCGCCAGCATCAGGTCGAACACGGTGGTCACCAGATGGCCGTTGACGCGGGTCGCCGGAACTCCTCGTGAGACGATGACGCCGCTGCCGTCGGGGGTGTCGAAGGCGGGGAAGGACACCGGGACCGGTTCGGCCCCGGCACGTCCGTAGATCGAGAGCGCCGGTGTCACACCTTCGAGGTCGAGGTTCCATCTACCGTTGCCGTCGGCCGAGTAGCGGTAGCCCATCGAGCCGTTGGGCACCACCGGTTTTCCGGTGTTGTCGTCGAGAATCACTGTGCGCCAGGCGGCGTCGTCACCCTCCTCGCCCCCGTTCTCCTTGCCGAGATCATCGGCGGTGACGAACTTGCCTGGTACATAACCTGTTTCGTGTTCGTCGAGGTGAATGAGGAAGGGTAGGTCGGTGTAGGTGCGCACATACTTGTCGAAGAATTCGGTGCGGGCGTCGACGAAGAACTCCTTGAGGATCACATGCCCCATCGCCATCGCGAGGGCGGCATCGGTACCGGCCTGCGCGGGCAGCCACTCGTCGGCGAACTTCGTGTTGTCGGCGTAGTCGGGGCTGACGGTCACCACCTTGGTACCCCGGTAGCGGACCTCCGCCATCCAGTGCGCGTCCGGAGTGCGGGTGACCGGGACGTTGGAGCCCCACATCATCAGATACGTGGCATCCCACCAGTCGCCGGACTCGGGGACGTCGGTCTGATCGCCGAACACCTGCGGACTGGCGACCGGCAGATCGGCGTACCAGTCGTAGAACGAGGTCATCACCCCGCCAATGAGCTGGATGAAACGTGTTCCCACACAATGCGACACCATCGACATCGCGGGGATCGGGGAGAATCCGGAACAGCGGTCGGGGCCGTACGTCTTGATGGTGTGCACGTGCGCGGCGGCGGCGATGTCGATCGCTTCCTCCCAACTCACCCGCACCAGCCCGCCCTTGCCGCGCGCCTGCTGATACGACCGCCGGCGCAACGGATCGGCGACGATGTCGGCCCACGCCAGTACCGAATCACCCAGGCGTGCCCTGGCTTCCCGGAACATCTCCACCAGCACCCCACGTGCGTACGGATAGCGCACCCGGGTGGGTGAGTAGGTGTACCAGGAGAACGCGGCCCCGCGCGGACAGCCACGAGGCTCGTATTCGGGGCGGTCCGGCCCTACCGACGGATAGTCGGTTTCCTGCGTCTCCCAGGTGATGATGCCGTCCTTGACGTACACCTTCCACGAACACGAACCCGTGCAATTGACCCCGTGCGTGGACCGGACAATCTTGTCGTGACTCCACCGGTCCCGATAGAACACGTCACCGGCGCGTCCACCCCGCTTGAACACGACCCGACCGTCGTCGGATTCGTCCCAGCGCGTGAAGAACCTGCCGAGGTCGAGGAGGGCGGTCGCGGCCTTCCCCTGAACATCAGTTGAGCGGGCCATGGGCTCACCATACGAGCGACTGCTGTCGTTGATCGCGGATAGATCACGGGCACCGATGGGTGTGGGGTTGCGGGGTCCGAAAGGTAACCGCTCACCCGGACAACGACATTCGGCATTGGGACCAAAGCCTCACTGCTTTAGGCGCTTTACACCCTACATATCCAACCGAATCCGGACGTGAACGCGGTATCCGCGCCGTGGAACCGGACATTTCACATGCAATTTGTTGCGTTTGTGAGGTCAATTTCGGTACCGGCTCGATTCGGTGGTCATTCCCTGCGGGCGCGTGGCGTCATGGTCAAACCTTGCTGCTGGTTTCGGAATCCGGAGCCGCCAGCAAGGTTTTCACGGTGTCGGCAACGACTCGTGGCCAGACGGGGTCGTGGAAGTAGTCGCTGTGGCCGCGGGTCGTTTCCGTCGGGTCGCCTAGGTCGGGGTCGGTGATCCAGTACTCGCTGCCCACTTTGTGCGCACCCGGGTTCCGGCTGCTGCGCTTGAGTCGCGTGAACTCCTCGGGAGCGTTACCGGTGTCCTGGCGGAGATGATTGGCGGTCATAGACCGCACGACACCGTCCTCGACGACGGCGGTCTGGTTCCAGGTGAGGACGGGGCCGCCGATGGGATCTGTGGCCCGGATGATGTTGCGCCAGCCGCCACCCAACTGCTCGGCGACCGCCTTGTGCGATTCGTACGACAGCATGGCCGGGAAGCCGCGGGTGTACGCCCACTGGAGCGGCGAACCGTAGGTGATCAGCCCGATGCGTTTGAGTAACTCCGGTTCGGTACGGATCAGTTGCAGCACAACCGCGTACATGATCACCGAACCCTGACTATGGCCGCAGAGGATGATACGGGCATTGTCATGGGCGAGGTACGCACGGACGCGGCAGATGATATCGTTGACCGCGCGTGGCGCGTACTCGCCGGGTACCACCGGGTGCGCCTCACGCGGCCAGAACGACACCAGATCCCAGAGAATACCGAGACGACGGCCGTGGACCTTCGGCTTCTTGCTCGCGGTGTACACGGCACCGAAGAGGAACGTCGCGAATGCGATGAGGAGAAGAACACCGACGGCCTTGAGTGTGCTGACCGCCTGATGTGGCAGATCATCGTGCAGCAGTAGCGAATCCGACAATGAGATCGGAAGCGCGATCACGCCGAAGACGACCAGCCCGACGATGATGAGGTAGCCGTGGGACTTCGCGTTACCGACTACCCATGCACGGATCCTGGGCTTCGGACGCACAAGACTGTCGAGTTCCGCGCCGTACTGGATGCGCTGGGCGATCATCCGCAGATTCTTCCGCAGCAGTGCCGACGGTCGACACACGAAGACCACCAACATGGCCGAGAGGGTGACGAACACCAGGACGGCCACGATGCCCCAGAACACTCCGAACGTCTCGTATGCCGAGGGGAGTTTCAGGACCAGGAGCCGCTTTCCGTCGGAGTCCTTCTCGGAGGCCTCGGCCAGCGTGTTCGTGGTGATGATCGCCAGGCCCGTGCCCAGACCGGAGCCGAGCATCGAGGTGAACCCGAGAACGGCGACAGATGCGGTCCCGTACAGCCACGGCCGGAAGGCGGGCGGGACGCCGGACGACCGGCTTGAATACTTCCGCCGAATCCGGAAGGGCAGCAATGACAGCAGCAGCGCCACCGCGCACCCGGTCAGCGACAACAGCACGAAGGTCAGTGTCCAGTCGCCACCACCACCGATCAGGGTGGACGACGTGGCGTTGCCGAGGCGGTCGGGCATCGCGGACCCGATGAAGACGAGCCAGATCGTGATGCCGACGACGAGCGTCACCCATCCTCGACGGTGCCCGCCGAATACCCACATGTAGACCGTGAACACCGGACCGGCCCCTGGGCCGAGGAACAGCGCGCCGATCACCGAGATCATCGCCATCGCAAACCCGGTCCACCACCACCAGTTGTCCTGGATGCCGTCATCGGCGGACAGCAACAGGATCGGCGCCGCGAACGCCGCCAGTGCGTGCAGCGAGCGGAGTGCGGGGACCCGTGGGTCGTCGCCGTCGACGAATGAGTTCTCTCCCAACCCGGGCTTCGGCGAAATGGTTGTGACTGCTGCCGCTTGTTCTCGGGCGTCTGTCGGTGTGCCGGCAGCACCCGGTTCGCGTGCTTCGGCGGCCTCGGGCCGGTGCCCGGGCACGACGGTCAGCAGTGTCGCAAGGCTGACCAGCACGCCGACGAGTATCCCGATGATCAAGGCGAGCGTCAGCGGATGACCGGCGAAGTGGTTGATGGTGCTGCGTACCCACGACAGTCGTGCCGGCACGTTCAAGCACACATCAGTATTACGCGAAATACATTGAGCTGCCATCAGATCGGCCAGTATGACGACGGCCTGCATCACGAACAGCCCGGTCAGCAGAACGCCGAACATCCGGATGATCCCCGCAGGTGCTCCGCTGCGGGTACCGGCGTCCTTGTTCTTCAATCGACGGACGAGCTGCACGGTCTTTAGGAGCCGGAAGCGACGTAGGTGCCGTACGAACCGTAGCTGCCGTTCAGACATTCCGGCTTTCTGGCGCGACGCCTGGTCGTTATCGCTACGGACAAAGCCGAGCAGCTTTGGGCGCCACGCCGACATGTCAGCATCCTGGCGGACCGGGGGCACCATCCAGGCGGCGAGATTGGTGAGCGCGAACGGAAACAGGAACGCCCACATGGCCTTCTTGACGCTTCCGGCAGTGAGATTGCCCCACCGGTACCCCTCGATGATCACGGCCGGTGCATCGCCGGTGGGGTCGCCGTCGCCGGCCTGCCATTCGGTGAGGCCCGCTCGCTGATATCGCTCCGCATCGGAATGCCGCTTCCGGTGCCAGAAGTTGGCGAGCTTGTCACCGACAAACGGCACCACCTTGGCATCGGCGTCGAGAATCCCCTCGGGCGGGGTTCCGCTGACACCATGCGTTCTCAGCTCGACGAAGAAGATGCCTTTGCGCGGGAGGTCTTTGGTGTCGGGTCCGGCGCCGATTCTGTCCGAATTGTTCATGGGACACCCTCCAGACTCTGCGAAACCGTTGTGGTCAGCGGAGATTCAGGATCGTTATAGCACCACCAACCGGGTAGCGCCGTTTCCGGTCACGATCTGCGACACCGTACCGTCCGGGGCGAATTGTACTGTGCCGGCAGGGCTGCCGTTAGTGATCGCGACGGTCGTCGTGGTGCCATCGGTTGAGATCGTCGTGACGTAGGTAGTGCCGGAATTGGGGTCGGACGTGGTCTGATACACAGTGCCGTCCGGTCCGAACCGCACCGTGCCGGCGGCCAATCCGACGATGGTGGTGGTTGTCGCGATTCCGGTGGCATTGACGGTGGTCACGTAGGTGATGGGGTTGTCGGGGTCCCCGGTATCTGTGGTCTTGTACACCGACCCGTCGGGCCCGGCTTGGAGTAGTGCGCCTTCGGCAGCTATCCCGACGAGCTGGATATCCGTCACGGTTCCGGCGGACGAGATGACGGTGATGTAGTCGGTGATGCGATAGATACCGGGATCGGCCGGATCGGGGACGTACTCGCGGGTGGCGATGTAGGTGGTCCCGTCGGGGCCGAAGATCACGCCTTCGTCGGCTGTTGCGGGCAACAGAGTCGAGGTGACGACTCCGTCGGGCGTGAAAGAGTTGGAGTAGGAGAACGAAGCCCCGTAGTAGGCGGGGTCGGGATCAAGATCCCAGGTGAGTTGGTGGACGGTCCCGTCGGGACGGAACGACAGCGAACTGGAAGGATAGCCGGGGAACGCGGAGGTGGTGGTGACGGTGCCCGAAGGCGTGACGGCATTGAGGTAGTACGTGTTCTGGAAGTTGATGGGGTCGGGCACGAGAGTGCCCTGGTAGAAGGTGCCGTCGGGGCCGAGTGCCGGTCGGCCGGTAGGCGAGCCGGAAAGCGTGGCCAAAGCGGTGGGGGTTCCGCCCGGGACGACGGTCGTGATGTGAGTGCTGTCGTCGGCGACGGTGTGGGTCACCAGGTAGATGGTGCCGTCTGAAATAACTTGCGCGGCATAGGGAGCGGCTCCGGCTGCCACGGCGACGGTGGAGACGGTTCCTTCCGGCGTCACACCGAGGAGATGCGTCGTATCGGTATCGGTGGCCGTGTCGTGTAGCGAGAAGGTCAGATACGCTGTGCCGTCAGCGCCGAACTGAATCGTCTCCACAGGAGAGTCGGGCAGATCTACGGTGGTTGTGGTTCCGGCGGGCGTGAGGGTTGTGAGGTAGTAGACGTACTGCGACGCATTGGGATCGGGGTTTACTGCCCACTGATAGCTGATCTGGTAGGCGGTGCCGTCGGGCCCGATCTGAAGATCACTGGGCAGAAAGGCATTTTCTCCGGGAATCTGCGCGGTGGTCACGACCCCGTCAGTGGTCACGGTGACGAGGTAGTAGGTCGTATTGCCGGTATGGGGATCCCAGTTGCCCAAGGTCTGGTAGGCGCTACCGTTTGGGCCGATCTGGAGATCGGATGTCGGGGGGACGGGTACGACTGCCGTGGTCGCGGTGCCGTCTGCCCTGATGATCGTCAGGTGATAGATCGTGCTCCCGGTGTCAGGGTCGTTGGCCCAGGTGGACTGGTAGGCGGTTCCGTCCGGGCCGAGGACCAGACTGTACGGATTGCCCGGCAATTGTTCGATGCTGCTCGTCGACGCGGAAGCGTTGATCATCGTCAGGTAGTAGGTGAAGACATCCGCGTCGGCGTCATAACTTTCCGAATTCAGATATGCGATGCCGGTGGGGCCCAGCAGTAGGTCGTTGATCGGGTCACCGATCACCGGTGTGGCGACCACCGTCCCGGTGGGGGTGATGGTGGCGAGGTGGTAGCTGTAGAGGCCGGTATCCGGATCGTAGGTTGAGGTGTGCAGATAGGCGGTGCCGTCGGTGCCGTACAGGGCGGTGTTGACCAAGTCGCCGGGAGCGGTGATCGCGGTGATCGCGGTTGTGATCGATTCGCTGGTGATGCCGCCGTGACCGTCGTCCACGATGATGATGATCGTTTCGGAGGTGTCGTCGGCGGTTGCGTTGATATGTGAGGCGGCCAGGCGCTGGGTGCCGGACGGGGTGAACGTGTATGTTCCGGCAGCTGGGTCGATGACGAGTGTGCCGCCGCCGAGGGTGGTGAAAGTATTTGCGCCGGTGGCTGTTCCGCCGTCGATTGTGAATATCGTGGTGTCGCCGTCACCGTCGGTGACGATGATGGTTCCGGTGACTGTGCCGGTATGGTCGGCCGGATTCGACGGGGTGGAGACGGTCACGAATGGGGCTTGGTTTTGGGCGAGTACGGGGACGTCGACGGTGAAGGTGCGGGTGGCGCCGTTGCCGTCGTCGGCGATGATGATGACGCCGTGGCTTTGTGGGGCGCCGGGGATGGCTGCGGCGTGCCGTATTTCGGTGGTCGGTGTCCAGTAGAAGGTGCCTGGGGTGTTGGTGTCGAAGACGGTGTTGCTGTCGGGGGAGGTGAAGGTGATTGTGCTGCCTTCGGGGTCGGTGACATAGCTTGTCAGGCCGGTCACTGTCACCGTGCCTGTCATGGTGTTGATCTCATCGATTGTCGGTTCCTGGCCGACATTGAGTACCGGTGCCTGGTTGGGGGCGGCTGTCGTCATCCGGATGAGGGTGAGCTGGTCGGTGGTGCCGTTGGTGGTGGTGACGGTGAAGAGGTCGTCGGTGTAGTCGAACTGTGCGAATGATGAGTTGGGGATGGTTACCGTGGTGATGTTTCCGTTGACATCGAGGATGTGGATGAGGGTATCGGCGCCGTCCTTTTCCGAGATCGCCAGGTATTTCCCGCCGAACACTCGGAAGTTGTTCAGTGAATTGGCGGGCACTACAAGCGGTGTGGACCGGGTGCCGATGGTCAGGTCGAAAACACTGAACGACGACGGCTCGTACGAGGCTCCCACCGCGGGTACGAACAGGTGCTGTTGGTCGGCGGCTAGGATGCCGTATTCGGGTATCACGAGTGTGATGGAGCCGTCTGGGGCAACCCGATATGTCCCACCATCGGTGGTGTCCGTCAGGTTCGACATCAATGCGTAGAGGGTGCCATCGATCACGAAGGCGCCGAGAGCGACTTTGTTTCCGGCATCCAGATAGACGGTACCGATCTCGTTGAGTCCGGGGTCGATGACGTGGATCTTGCTATTCTCTGCGACAGGATCAGGTGAACCTTCGACGGTGGTCCATGTGTAGGTGGCGTAGTAGAAATTGCCATCTGCATCGAAGGGATAATACCCCAACATCTGATACGGAATTGTGATGGTGTTCGTGCCGTCCACGGTAATGGAAGCCGTATTGGTTGGGTCGCTGAATTCATAGCGGGTGATACGTACGGTGAACTGGTCGACGAAGTCGTATCCGTATGCCGTTGAGTGGGCGGCGTCGACAACTCCGCTGGAACCCGACCACCCACCCGGAAATTCGATTCGGGAAAGGGTCCCGGTGGTCAGGTTGAGCACATCGACAGATGCCAGTCCTCCGATGCCACCGATGCCGCCAAACCGCTCAGTCGTGTAGGCGAACTCGCCGTCCGGTGTGATCTGCCATTGTGCGGTGAAGTCGTATGAGGACTGGGAGTGGTTCAGGATGGTGGCGTCGGTGGTGGAGATGCTTGTGATCGTCGATCCGTCGCGGACCAGTGCGATGGTGGTGCCGGGGACGAAGCCGGCTTCAGGGACGTACTGACTGGCCGGGTAGGCCAGGGGGGTGCCGGTGGAGACCGGGGTGTGGGTGCCGGTGGTGGTGTCGCCGAGGTAGATGTCGTAGGTGTTGTCGGCTTGCCGGGCGATGATGATGGCTTGGGTGCCGTCGGTGACGACGCGGAAGTCGGTGCCGGTGATGTCGCCGGTGTCGAAGGAGTTCGTGGTGAATCCCATGAGGGAGAAGCCGGGGCCGTCGGTGTCGGGGGCGGCCATGCCTCTCATCGAGAATGCTTGGGGTGCGCCGTTGGTCCAGGTGAGGGTTTTGGTGCCGTCGCCGTTGTCGGTGACGGTGTAGGCGCCGACGATCTGCCCGGTGGTCAGGTCGATGACGCTGACGTTGGTGCCGGTGGTGTCGGTGATCTGGGCGTAGTTGTTGTCGGAGCTGAAGGTGACTGTTGATGTGGTGTCGTGGCCGGCGGGGAGTGCGATGGTGGCGGTTTGGGCAGTGTTGTGGTCCAGGACGGTGAGCACCGGGCTGCCGCTGTTGTCGGTGATTCCGTACGAATAGCGCGGTGAGTCGGTGGTGTTCAGATTTGTGGCGTCGACGGTGACGTGGCTGGTTGGGGTGATGGGTGCGAAGACGACGATGGGGGTGGTGCTGGTGCCGTCGTCGGCGATGATGGTGAATGTTTGGGTGGTGGGACCACCGGCACCGGCCCAGAATTGGGTGGTGGGGTTGGGGGTGAAGGTGAATGTTCCGGTGGTGTCGTCGATGACGATGGTGCTGCCGTCGGTGGTGGTGTAGGTGCCGGGGTTTGTCGTTGGGGTGGCGCCCTGAACCGAATAGGTGGTTCCTGGTTGGTGGTTGAGGATCTGTCCGGTGACCTGGCCGTCGGTACTGGGTGCGAGGGTGACCGGGGTTTGCGGGATACCGGAATCGTCGACGATGACTCCGGCACCGATCTGGAAAGAGCCGAGTTGATTGACGTAGCCCGGTCCGCGCGGAGATTGCAGCAGGACCAAGCCGTCCCAGGCGGAGCCGGGTGTGGTGGTCCGCGGGGGAATGGTCGCCGACGTTCCCGAAGCGATGACGAGTGCGTCGAAGGTCGGCGGGTCGCCCGAGAGGACCGCCAGGTATTCGTCGCCGGTCATCGACCAGACCATGATGGGGTCGGGTCCGGTATTGCGGATAACTATGCCGTCAACGGTTTGGAGGTAGTCGACCAGTCCGGTTGGGTCAGGGAATTCCATCCCTGACGGGGCGGGGTAGTCTTCGTCTGACGGATCCCAGAATAGGTTGGTGGGGTCGATGGCGTGGTACCACATGGGGACCGTGTCGACCGCGATGACGACGTTGGTGGTGCTGCCGTGGCCGTCGTTGACGGTGACGGTGAACGTGTCGATGTCGGCGTGGCTGTCGGCGTTCGGGGTGTAGGTGAAGGTGTCCCCGATGATGGTGACCGAGCCGTTGGCGCCGTTGGTGTGGACGGTATAGGTGAGGGTGTCGTTGTCGTCGTCGGTGGCGATACCGGCCAGTGATCCTGTTGTGGTGCCGTAGGTTCCGGAGCCGAGGTCGCGGTCGATGGTCCCCAGCGGGTCCATGGGCGGTGTGGCGGCGACAGCCTGGTTGGCGGGGACGATGGGGATGTCGTAGGTGCTGCTGGTACTGAGCGTCCCGTCGGATATGGTCACCGAAAGCTGGAGATAGCGGTCGGTGTAGGGGGCGTCGTCGGCCGCCGCGGCATGCTGGGCTGCCGCGTTGGGCGTGAATGCGAATCCTGCGGCGGTGGGGATGTAGCTGAAGTTGCCCTTGGTGGCATCCCAGTAATAGGTGTACGTGAGGACGTCACCGGGGTCCGGGTCCCCGGCGATGACCGCGCCACCGACAGACTTCTGGCCGCTGTACCACCACTGCCAGCTGTAGACGACCGGTGCGTGATTGACGGGAATGCTTGAGTTGTACACGGTGCCCTGGTTGAGGACGATCATGCCGAGCCCGACCCCGGAGCCCGCAGGATTCCTCGGGGCCTGCACGAAGATCAGTTCGTCACCGGTTCCGCCGGGATCGGGCAGCCCCGGCCGGGACGGCATGGTGTGGGAGGTGCCGGGCGCGATGACGGTGAAGTCGACATTCGCCGGACCACCGGACTGCATTGTTGACATCTGCTCGACGGTGGCGGCCATGACGATGATGGGTTCGGTGCCGATGTTGTGGATGACGACCTTGCCGTCGCCGTCGACGGAATAGTTGACCAGTCCGTCCGGTGAACCGGCCTCCAGATAGCCGTTGTAGAAGTCTGCATCCGAAGGATCCCAGAATTGGTTGGTGGGGTCGATGGCGTGGAAGTACATGGGCACGGTATTGACGGTGACAGGAACGTCGGTGGTACTGCCGTGGCCGTCGTTGACGGTGACCGTGAATGTGTCGGTGCGTACGCGACTGTCGCTGTTGGGGGTGTAGGTGAAGGTGTCGCCGGTGATGGTGACGGTGCCGTTGGCGGGTTGGGTGGGGACGGTGTAGGTGAGGGTGTCGTTGTTGGCGTCGGTGGCGATACCGGTCAAGGAACCGGTGGTGTTGCCGAATGTGGGGGCTTGTAGGTCGCGGTCGACGGTGCCCAGTGTTCCGGTGGGTGCCACCGGAACGAGTGCTTGGTTGTCGGGGGTGATGGTGATGTTGAGAGCTTGTGTGCTGGTGAGGCTTCCGTCGGACACGGTGACGGTGGCGGTGAGCTTCTTGTCGGCGTCGGTGGCGTTGTCGGCCGCGGCGGCGTGCCGGGCTTCGGGCGTGGGCATGAAGTAGAAGTCGCCGGTGGCGTCGTCGTAGTTGAATGCGCCCTTGCCGGCGTCCCAGGTGAAGGAGTAGGTGATGGGGTCGTTGTCGATGTCGAGGCCGTCGACGTAGCCGGTGACGAGGCCGCTCGGGTCGAGGTAGGTGTAGTGGATATCGGTGATGGACGGTGCGTTGTTGACCGGTGGTGCGGTGACTTGGGGGATGGTGACGGTGACGGTGGTGGAGTGGGGGTCCGCTCCGGTGAACAGGGAGATGAGGGTGTTCAGGCCGTGGATGTGGGGTCCGTTGTCGGAGACCTGCACGGTGAATTGGTCGGCGGCGGTGGTGCCGGGGGGGCGGGTGTAGCTGATGGTGTCGGCGGTGTTGAGGGTGGCGGTGCCGTTGGTGGGGCCGGTGGTGATGGTGGTGGTCAGTGGGTCGCCGTCGGGGTCGTTGGTGATCAGGCTGATGGTATAGCCGTCGGTGACGGGGGCGAGTGTGGATGTGGCGGTGGGTGTTTGGTTGTTGAGTAGGGATTGGGTGCGTTGGATCCACCAGAGCAGGGTCCAGGGGGCAGGGCTGGTGGTGACGGTGGGTGTGGAAGGCCCGCCGGTTTGGGGGATGCCGAGGAAGCTGAGCAGGGTGGTCAGTGGGGTGGTGGTTGTGGTGGTGCCTTGTGGGGTTGCTGTGGTGGAGGCGAAGAATGTTGCGTTGCTGAAGGTTTGGGGTGCGTCGGTGGTTTGTGTGTCGTCGGTTTGGGTGTCGTCGTCGGTGAGAGTGAGGGCGGTGAAGCCGAGGGTGCGTAGGTTGCTGGTCGGGGAGTCGGTGGGGTCGGTGCTGTTCTCGGTGTTGTCGGGGGTGGTGGTGTCTGTGTTGTCCGCGGTGGGCGGGTTGGTGCTGGTGTTGTTGGGTTCGGTTGTGCTGATGGGTGTTTTGTTGGTTGTGGGGTCGGTCCAGGTGCCTGTGCTGCCGGTGGTGTCCGGGCTGGTGGGGGTGTAGGTGGGTTCCGAAGGTTCGGTGGTCTCGGTGGTCTCGGTGGTGGTGGTTGCGGGTTCGGTGTAGGTCGAGGTGGTGGTGCCGTTGTCTGACGGCCCGGTGTCCGGCGACGTGGTGTTTTGAGCCGGTGGCGTGTCCGTCGTGTTGGTGCCCACCGTATTCGTGTCTGGGGTGGGCGTGCCGGTACCGGAGGTGTCGGTCTCTGTTGTTTCGGTATCCGGGGTGTCGCCGGTCGGTTCGTTCCCGCCTGGTCCGGAGGCTCCCGGGCTGCCGTCGCCGGATCCGTTGCTGTCACCGGATGCACCACTGTCACCGGATGAACCGCTGTCACCGGATGTACCGCTGTCGCCGCCGCCGGATTCAGATCCGCCCGGTGATCCGGTGCTGCTTGCCTCGGAATTGTTTGACGATTGGGAACCACCGGCGGGTGGTGATGGTGCCGAACCGCCCGGCGAGGAATCCCCGCCCGACGAATCCGAACCACCGCCGGAATCGCTCTGCGAGGACGACTCGGACGGAGAACCAGAGCCGGAGCCCGATTCGTCGTCGGCGGTTGCGTGGCCGGGGTTGAGGAAGAGGCTGATGCCCGCGGCGGCGGCGATCAGGCGTGCACGGTTCTTGTGTGAAATTCGCATGGCACTCTCCGGTGATCAGGCAGTTGCGATTGGCGATTGCGAAAACGATTGTGAACGGTAAGCACTCGACCGCGTGCTTGTGCAGTCTTGGGGCGGAGCGTCACACCCCTGTAGGCGGATTCGCGGGTTTGATCACCACGATTCTGGTGTTGTAGCCGTCGGTCATCACTGTCTGCAGCACCGCACCGTCGGAGGTGATCCGGACGCCGCTGGGGGGCATGCCGGCGAATGAGCTGGTTGTTTCGCCGGCGGAGGTGATGGCGGTGACATGGGTGGTGACTTGACCGGTGACCGGATCGGTGGTCCTACTGGTCTGGTAAACGGTGCCGTCGGGGGCGATCTGGAAGTTCTGGAAGTAGGTGCCGGGAATCGTGGTGGTCGTGTCGCCGGAAGGTCTGATGGCGGTGATCTTGTACTCGTTGCCGTCGACGCTCGCTTGGTAGGCGGTTCCGTCGGATGCGACCTGGATGTCGCCCATCCGGTTGCCGGGAATGATGGTTTGGGTGGTGCCGGTCGGTCTGAACGTGGTGATGGTGTAGGTGTTGCCGAGGCGGGGGGTTTGATATCCGACGCTGTCGGGCCCGATCACGATCCCACCGATGCGTGAGCCTTCGGGCAACTGTGTGATTGTGGAACCGGTGGAGTTGATGGTGGTGACGTAGAAGTAGAAGTTGGGGGAAAAAACGGCGCGCGTGGTCTGGTAGGCGGTTCCGTCGGGCGCGAGCCGGAGATCCTCGTACGCCGCCGTGAGCGGGGTCGTGGTGGTGCCGTTGGGCGTGATGCGGGTGATGGAGTACGTGGGGTTGAGCGTGCCGCTGCGCGTGATCTGGTACGCGGTGCCGTCGGCGGCGAACATGAGGGCGCCGCTGGTGATGCCGGGGAGCGTCGTCGTTGATGATCCGGTGGACGTGATGGTGCTGAGGTAGTGGGTGTCGCCGACATAGCTGACGTGGTAGACGGTTCCGTCGGGTGAGACCTGGACGCCATGGGTGGGCATGCCGATGAAGTCGGTGACCACGGTTCCGGTCGAACTGATCGCAGTGATGTGGGTGACGTAGCCGGCGGTGGGGTCGCCGGTGTAAGAGGCCAGGTACACGGTTTCGTCGGCGGCGATGTCGATGTTGCCGACCGGTGCTCCGGTGAGCACCGTCGATGTGACACCGGTGGGCGTGATGGCGTTGATGTAGTAGGTGCCGGCCGAACCGGTGACCTGATATGCGGTGCCGTCGGGAGCGATCAGGAGATTGTTCTGGAGCGAACCCGGCAGCGCAGTGCTGGAAACACCGGTGGGGGTGACGGTGGTGACGTAGTAGGTGTACCCGCTGGTGGAGTTGCCCGTGCGGGTGATCTGGTGAGCGATGCCGTTGGGGTCCACGCGGGTACCGCCGTAGGGTGCGCCGGTGAGCGTCGCTGTTGACGGGGTGCCGGTGGGGCCGATCGCGGTGAGGTAATAGGTGCCGTTCGAGGTGGTCAACTGGTACGCGGTCCCGTCGGAACCGGTCGTCATCTCGGGCAAGTAATCCGGTGTGCCGGGGAGCGTCGTTGTCGTGCTGCCGGTGGGGGTGATGGTGGTGAGGTGGTACGTGAAGCCGGTCGAATAGTCGCCCGTGTAGGAGATCTGGTGAGCGCGGCTGTCTGGGCCGACAGCGATGACGGTGTAGAGGTTGTACGGCGTGCCGGGCAGGGTGGCCGTGGTGGTTCCGGAGGGTGAGATGGCGGTCAGATAGTACGTGTCGCCGATATAGGTGGACTGGTAGGCGGAGCCGTCGGGGGCGAAGTGCAATCCGTAGTACGTCGTGCCGGGGAGGTTGACGGTCGTGGTGCCGGTGCTGGTGATCATCGTGATCTGGGTGCCGGACGCGGATTCGGTCACCTGGTACGCGGTGCCGCCGGCGCCGACGTGGAGAGCATCGACAGGGTAGCCGACGACGGTGATCCCGTCGACCGTCACCGTGATGGTTTCGCTCACCGTTCCGCCGTGGCCGTCATCGACGGTGATGGTGATGGTCTCGGTTGTCTGGGCGGCGGTGGCGTTGACATACGAGGCGGCCAGACGCTGTGCCTCCGACGGCGTGTAGGTGTAGGTGTAGAGGCCCGGGAGCGTGTCGATCACCAGTGTTCCACCATTTGCGGTGGTGAAAGTGTTTGTGCTGGAAGCAGTTCCGCCGGTGACCGTGAAGGTCAGGTCGTCGGAGTCGGAGTCGGATGCGGTGAGGGTTCCGGTGACGCTTCCCGAGCCCACCGCCGGTGCCGAAGGCGCTGACACGGAGACGGTGGGGTCGTTGTTTTGCCAGGCGATGGGGACTGCGACGTCGTAGGTGGTTGTACCGCCGTTGCCGTCGTCGGCGGTGACGGTGACGGTGTGGGTTTGCGGTGCGCCGGGAACGGCTGCGTCGTGGCGGATTTGGGTGGTCGGGGTCCAGGTGAAGGTGCCCGGGTTCTGCGTGTCGAAGACGACGTTGGTGTCGGTGGAGGAGAAGGTGAGTGGGTCGCCGTCGGGGTCGGTGACGATGTCGGTCAGGCCGGTGACGACGACGGCACCGGTGGTCGGGTCCGGTGTGCCGATGGTCGGGTTCTGTGCCGGGTCGATGACCGGGGCCTGGTTGGACGGGGTTTCGGGGATGGTGACGGTGACCGTGCGATTGTGCGGGTTCTGGCCGGTGAACAGTGCCAGGATGCTGGCCAGACCGTGCAGGTGGGGGCCGGTGTCGGAGATTCTGACGGTGAATTGGTCTGCGGCGGTGGAGTTTTGGTTACGTGTGTAGCTGATGGTGCCGTCGGTGTTGACCGTTGCTGTCCCGTTGGTGGGTTGGGTGGTGATGGTGGTCGTGAGTGGGTCGCCATCGGGGTCGGTGGCGTTCAGGCTGATGGTGTAGCCATCGGTTGCGGGGGCCAATGTTGGTGCGGCGTTGGGGGTTTGGTTGTTGACCAGGGATTGGGTGCGTTGGATCCACCAGAGCAGGGTCCAGGGTGCGGGGCTGGTGGCGAAGGTGGTTGTGGTGGAAGGTCCGCCGGTTTGGGGGAGGCCCAGGAAGGTCAGCAGGGTTGTCAGCGGGGTGCTGGTGTTGGTGGTGCTACCCGGTGTTGTCGAGGTGGATACGAAAAACGTTGCGTTGCTGAATGTTTGGGGTGCATCCAGGGTTTCGGTATCGCCGGTGGTTTCGGTGTCGTCGGCGACGCTCGGAGCGATAAGGGCCAGGGGCCGCGCGGCAAACGTCGAGGTGTCGTCGGGCTCCGAGTTGCCTTCCGCGCCTTCGGTTGGTTCGGTTCCGGTTGTGCTGTTGTCGGCTTCACCGGTTTCGGGTTCTGCTGTCCCGGTCCCGGTCCCGGTCCCGGTCCCGGTCCCGGTTCCGGTGTCGGTGGTCGTCCGGGCGGTCCAGGTGTTGGTGGTGTCCGGGACGATGGGGGCATAGACGGGTTCCGACGGGCCGGTGTCGGTGGTCGTCGTGGTACCGCCGACTGAGGGATCGGCACCCGTCGACGTGGTGTTGTCCGCAGGGGTCGTCGACGTCACGCTTGTGTCCGTCGGCGGCGTGTTGGTGCTCGTAGTGTTGGTGCTTGCTGTGTCGGTGCCCGCTGTGTTGGTGCTTGCGGTGTCGGTACCAGCTACGTCGGTGGTTGACGTGTCGGTATCTGGGGTGCCGTCGGCGGGGTTCCGGTTACCCGGCTCCGGGGGCTTCGGCGCACCCCCGCCGTCGCCGCTGTCGCCGCCGGCCGTGCCCCCCCCGGAACCGGAACCATCCGACGAATCTGAACCGCCGGACGGACTCGAAGGCGACGATGTCGCCGACGAGGGATCACCAGCGCCGGCGCCTCCGGGTCCATCTGCGGAATCATCGTTCGACGACTCTGACCCGGACCCGGCATCACTCTGCGAGGAGGAGCCGGGCTGGGAACCGGTGTCGTCGTCGGCGGTGGCGTGCCCGGGGCTGAGGAAAAGGCTGACGCCGGCGGCGGCGGCGATCAGACGGGCACGGCTCTTGTGTGAGATTCGCATGGCGCTCTTCCTGCGGGTAGACAGATGTAATCAACGATGGCGGAAATTCCCCGGGAATGATAGGTGCTGAGGTGCCCGATTTGCCTTTTGACTACTCCTGCCGGGGTCATCGCAGGTGGGAGCGTCCTCGAGTGTTAAGTTGGTCCGTTCGGACTACAAGATAGTTCATTTGCCGTACAAAGCATTCGGTGGTCGCCAAACATTGCGGTTGGTTCCGGATTACGGAACCAACCGCAATGTTTGCGGGTCAGTTTGCGCGCTTGATCACGACGATTCTGGTCGTGCCGGAACTCGTCACCGTCGTCAGGAGTATGGAGCCTTTGGGTGCGATCTGGAGGTCGCCGTGGGGGGCGCCCGGAAGTGCGGTGGTAGTGACGCCGGCGGGCGTGATGGCGGCGATGGCGTAGGTGTTGTCGGTGGTGGTGATTTGGTATGCGGTGCCGTCGGGGACGAGCCGAATCCCGCCCACCGGTTCGCCGTCGAGTTCGGTTGTCGTCGTGTCGTCGGCGGCGATGGTGGTGATATGGGTGGTCGAGACTCCGGCGTAGGTGGTCAGGCGGACCGTCCCGTCGGGAGCGAAGCGGATGTCGCCGACGGGTGCCCCGGGGAGGGCTGTGGTTGTCGTACCGGTCTCGGAGATCGTGGAGATTTCATAAGTGCTTGCATTGCAAGTGATTTGGTGGGCTGCGCCATCCGCGTCGAACTGGATGCCGCCGGAAGGCGTGCCGGGGAGTGTCGTTGTCGTCGTTCCGGTGGGTGTGACGTGTGTGATGTGGGTGGCGTAGCCGGTGGCGGCGTCGCCGGTGCGGGTGGTTCGGTAGGCGGTGCCGTCGGGACCGATCTGAGTGCTGCCATACGGCGTTCCGGTGAGCGCCGTGGTCACGACTTCCTTCGGGGTGATCGTGTTGATGCTGTAGGTGTCGCCGGAGCAGGTGGTGTGGTAGGCGGTGCCGTCGGCGGCGATCTGGATGCTGTCGAAGGGCTTGCCGGGATAGGTGGTGATCGTGGTGCCGGTTGCGGTGATGTGAGTGATGTGGGTGGTGTAGCCGACGTCGGCATCGCCCGTCCGGGTGCCGATATAGGCGGTGCCGTCCGGGGTGAACTGGACCACGTCGAAGGGTTCGCCGGTGAGTGTGGTGGCGGTCGTGTCCTCTGAGGCGACGGCGAAGACCCGGTAGATGTCGCCTTTGGCGGTGATCTGGTAGGCGGTCCCGTCGGGGCTGACCTGGACGCCGCCGTGTGGGGTGCCGGGGTGGGTGGTGCTCGTGGCATCGCCGGCGGTGACGTGTGTGATACGAGTTCGGGTTTTTCCGGAGAGCGTGGTTTGGTGGACGGAGTTGTCGGCAGCGACCTGCATGCTGCTGTACGGGGGACCGGTGATCTTGGTGGTTGTGCTGCCGGTAGGTGTGATGTGGACGACGCTGTGCGTGGTACCGGCGGAGGTCACCTGGTAGGCGGTGCTGTCGGGGGCGATCTGCATGCTGTTGTGCGGTTTGCCGCCCAGAGCGGTGGTCGTGGTGCCGGTGGGACCGATGTGGGTGATGTCGCAGGTGGTACCGGTCGACGTGGCCTGGTACAGGGAGCCGTCGGGGGCGACCTGCGTGTCGGCGGTGGGCGTTCCGGGGAGCGTTGTTGTCGCGGTGCCGGCTTGGGCGACAGTGGTGATGCGATATGTGCCGGCGGCCGGGGCGCTGTTGTCGGATGTGACGTCGAACGGCGTACCGGGGAGCGTGATTCCGTCTACCGGAACGGTAAAGGTCTCGCTGACCGTTCCGCCCTGGCCGTCGTCGGCGGTGACCGTGATCGTTTCGGCGGTGTCCGCGGTGGTGGCGTTGAGATATGAGGCGGCCATACGTTGTTCGCCCGACGGGGTGTACGTGTAGGTGCACGAGTCCGGGTCGATGATCAGTGTGCCACCCCGTGCGGTGGTGAAAGTGTCTGTGCCGGAAGCCGTTGCGCCGGAGACGGTGAAGGCCGGATCGTGTGGACCGGTACCGGCCGCTGTGAGTGTTCCGGTGACGACTCCGGATCCGGCCGCCGGTGTCGACGGTGCCGAGGTAGTGATCGTCGGATCGACAGGCTCGGTCACCAGGAGGCCGATGGTGGCGCCATCTCTGTCATCGGAGACGACGGTCACGGTACGAGTTGGCAGCGCATCGGAATCGCTTGTGCTGTTGAGGGTTTCGACACCGGGAGTCCAGGTGAAGGCGTCCGCGTCCTGTGAGTCGAAGACGATGGTGGTGTCGGCGGTGGTCAGGGTCAGCGGGTCGTCGTCGGGGTCGGCGATGATGGTCGTCAGGCCGGTGACGACGACAGTGCCGGTGCGGGCGTCGGACGGTTGCCGGGTCGGGTCGACCGCGAGCGGCAGGCCGGTGACGGAGGGGACGGTGATGGTCACCGCGCGGTTGTGGGAGTTCTGACCGGCGAACGGTGCGTCGTCGGGAAGGGTGACGGTGAATTGGTCGGCGGCGGTGCTGCCGGGGCCTGGGACGTAGCCGATGGTGCCGTCGGCGTTGAGCGCGACGGTGCCGTGGGCAGGTTGTGCGTTGATGGTGACGGGGCCGGCGATGCCGAGGTCGATGGTGCAGCCGTCGGCGGTGGGGGTGAGTGAGGGCGTGCCTCCCGATCCCTGATTGTTCACCAGGGATCGGGTGCGGCGGGCCCCCCCCCCCCCAGGCCCGGCGGGGGCGGGGGGGGCGGGCGCGGGTCCACCAGACCAAGGTCCAGGGGGCGGGGCCGGGGGCGGCAGCGGTTGCCGCGTCGGCCTCATCGGCGGGTTGATCGACACGGGTCAGCCCCGTGGTCAGTGTGGTCGTGTCCGGCTCCTCGCGCGGCGATCCGGATTCGCCACCGGTGTCGCTCGGTGACGGTGCACCGGGCTCTGGCGTGCCGGACACGGATGTACCGGACTCTGGAGTACCGGACCCGGCCGCAGCGGACTGCGATGTGACGTCGTCGACGGTCGCCCGGTCGCGCTTGCGGGGCAGGTCGATTCCGGCCGCGGCGGCGATCAGGCGAGCACGCTTCTTGTTTGAGATTCGCATGGCACTTCCTGTGGTCAGCCTGTTGCCGTCAACCATTGCCGAAAGTGGGGGGGCAATGATCGAAAACGGGCCACTTGCTTGTCACATGAAGGCTACCCAACCGACATCTGCCCAGGTCGCAGCGACACCGCCTACCGATTTCACCCGTTCGGGCGTCGTAGATCTCGTAATCCCGGTGTACACGTTTGTCGCTGGATCCTCGTGGCTGGCGACACTCGACGGCGAACTCGCCGCGCGATACCCGTCGGTTCGAGTCATCATCGCACGGCCGGACGACGAGCAAGCAGGACTTCCCCCGGTGGTCGTGCTCGTGGACTGGTCCCGAAAATGTCAGAACCCGTCGGTATGGTTCGCGGTGTGACAACCCATGAACCGAACGGCCAACCGCACGATGCTCTTTTCCGGCTGGTTTTCGGTGACCCCGACAACACCGCCTCCGAGCTGCGGTCGGTGCTACCACCACGCCTTGCCGCCCGTATCGACCTCGCGAACCTGCGGCCGCAACCGGGAACGTTCGTCGACCCGGAGCTGCGGCACCGGCACACCGACCTGTTGTTTCGCACCACCGCCGGTGACCGCGACGCGTACCTGTACCTGCTTGTTGAGCATCAGCGCACATCCGATCCGTTGATGGCGTTGCGGATGATGATCTACCAGACTCGCATCTGGGAACATCACCGCACCACCGACCCGGCGATTGCCTCGTCGGGGCCGTTACCGCTGATCATCCCGGTCGTGATCTACCAGGGTCCCCGTCGCTGGGGTGCTGTCACCGACGTCGCCGACCTTATCGACGCCGACGCTGATCTCATAGCCGACGCCGGTGATCTCGTCCCGCGTGTGCGCTACTTCATCGATGATCTGACCACTGTTGATGACGCGGCGCTTCGCGCGCGGCCGCTCACTCCTGCGGCCCGCATCACCTTCGTGGTGTTCACGAAAGCGCCGGGGGACGATGATGCGACAAGATGGCTCGGCCAGTGGTTCGATGACTTGATTCACCTGACGGGGTTGTGGGATCACGAGCGGCTGCTCACGGGTATTTTCACGTATCTTCTAAGGACAACCACTACACCCGTCGAACACCTGGTCCGGTTCGCTGGGACACTCGGATCCGATGCACAGGAGGCCGCAATGACCACTGCAGAACAACTCCGCGCCAAGGGCTACATCGAAGGCCGAGCCGAGGGACGTACCGACGGTCGCGCCGAAGGACGCCTCGAAGGGCGCACCGAGGGACGTGCCGAAGGCCAGGCATTGCTGCTGACGAGCATGCTCACTCGCAAGTTCGGCCCCCTCGACATCGACACTCACGACCTCGTGGCTCAGGCCACTGAGGAGCAGATCATTCTATGGAGCTCCCGACTCGTCGAGGGCGCTACCACCCTCGACGACGTCTTCGATCGTTAGCGGGGAAGAAAGGCCCGATCCCGGCGAATCGCCTAGCAGTGTGGAGGGCTACGCTCCCAGGAGTGCCAGTGGTATGACGGCGATCCCGTCCGAGCGGCGGTAGGCGGTGCGGCCTGTAGTTATCACTATGAGGTCGACGACCCGGTTGGGCATCTTTTCGCGGAGCCAGGCGAGGTGACGTACATCTTTCGTGGTCACTTCGGGTGCGAGTTTGACTTCGATGCCGATGATCTGGCCGTCGACACCTTCGATGATGAGGTCGATCTCGCGGTCGCCTCCGGTGATGCGGAGGTGGCTGACACGGGCTTCGGCTGCCTGGGCCATCACTCGAACTCCCAGCACCACAAGTGATTCGAAGAGTTGGCCGACCATATGTGCGCCTTGCGGCCCGAGCAGCGAGGTCGCGGAGATATTGAGCAGCCGGGCGGCGAGTGCCGGATCGGCCAGTTGGTGTTTGGGCGCTTGTTGGAGCCTGTTGATTTCGTTGCTCGCCGGCAGCCAGCCGGGCAGCGGGTCGAGGAGCCAGAGTTGGCTGAGGTGATCGCGGTAGGCGATGGTGGTGGTTTTGGCCGGTTGCTGTCCGTCGCCGTCGGTGGTGGCATCAAGTAGCCGTGAGTATGCGGTGGTTGTCGATGACGCGGCGGCGTATGCCGACATCCAGCGGCGAAGAGTTTCGGGTCGGCGAACTGTGAAGCCCAGCTCTGGCAGGTCCCTGTCGATGACTCTCTGTAGGTATGCGTCGAGGAGTCGGCATTGCAGCCGTGGTGGGGCGCTCATGATTCCGGGAAGACCGCCGCTGACGATTGCTTCGGCGTAATCGGTTATGCCGAAGGTTGTTTCACCTGAAATCTCCCCGGTTCCGTCGAGTAGCGACGAGAGCGAGACCGTGGGGGTCACCAGCCCTCGCTCGTGCAAACCCATCGGCCGCATCCGGAGCGATACGATTCGGCCGGCGCCACTGTGGGTACCGGCGGCATCGGTCGGTGTGGCCGACCCGGTGAGCAGGAAGCGTCCGGCCGGTGCGCCGGAATCGACTTGTCGCCGAACCGCATCCCAGACCTGTGGAAGCTTCTGCCATTCATCCAGAAGGACGGTGCCGGTGGGCAGCGACGAAAGGGTGAAGTCGGCCCGGACAACCTCGCGCTGAGCGGGGTCGTCCAGATACAGGGCAGCATCCGCCCGGCGCCGGGCGGTGTCGGTCTTGCCGACACCTTTGGGTCCGTCGACCGCGATCGCCGCAGCGGCCGGCAGGAGTTCGTCAAGCTCTCGGTCGACGGTGCGCAGCAGATAGTCCATACCCCGATGGTAGCCGGGATGCGAGCTGCCTACACTACTATTCACGGCATAGATACTGTACTATTTACGAACTTGCTGCACGACTATTTGCGGATACCTGTCTACGCGATGGCGCAGACCTGGCGTTCGCGCATTCGGCGGGCGCCGGTCTGGCGACGCTCGACCGCAAGTCAGCCGCACGATACCCATCCGTCCGTGTATGCACTGTCCGGCAGGGCGACTCGTAAAACAGTGCTCGTCGGCCACGCCGGCATGTCAGAACCCATCGGTATGGTCCTGTGTGTGACGACCCAAGAGCCGAACGGCCAACCGCACGATGCGCTTTTCCGGCTGGTTTTCGCCGACCCCGACAACGCTTCCTCCGAACTTCGGTCGGTCCTGCCGCCGCGGCTCGCCGCCCGCATCGACCTCGACAACCTCCAGCCACAGCCGGGAACGTTTGTCGATCCCGAACTACGGCACCGACATGTCGACCTGCTGTTCCGGACCACCGCCGCCGGTGGCCGCGATGGCTACCTGTACCTGCTCGTGGAGCATCAGCGCACATCCGACCCGCGGATGGCGTTGAGGATGATGACCTATCAGACCCGAATCTGGGACCACCACCTGAGGACCGACCGGACTGCGGCACCGTCGGGACCGCTGCCGCTGATCATCCCGGTAGTCATTTATCAAGGCCCACGCCGGTGGACCGCAGCTACCGACATCGCCGGCCTCATCGACGCCGACGACGAACTCAAAGCGGACGCCGGTGAGCTCGTGCCTCATGTGAGTTACCTCGTCGACGACCTGACGACCCTCGATGACGCGGCACTGCGGGCACGTCCGCTCACTCCGGCGGCCCGCATCACCTTCGTGGTGATCACGAAGGCGCCGGGAGACGATGATGTCACCACCTGGCTCGGTCAGTGGTTCGACGACTTCATCCGGCTGACGGGTCTGTGGGATCACGAACGGCTGCTCAAAGGGATTTTCACGTATCTTTTAAGGACCGGCACAACACCCGTCGACCACTTGATCCGGTTCGGAGCGACGCTCGGACCCGCCGCAGAGGAGGCCGCTATGACAACCGCAGAACAGCTCCGTGCCAAGGGCTTCATCGAAGGCCGAGTCGAAGGCCGAGTCGAAGGACGCGCCGAGGGGCACGCCGAAGGCCTGGCATCGCTGCTGACGAGCATGCTCACCCGCAAATTCGGCACCCTCGACAAGGGCGCTCACGACCTGGTGGCCGGCGCAACGGAAGAGCAGATCATTCGATGGAGTTCAAGACTCGTCGAGGGCGCTGCGACCCTCGACGACGTCTTCGGCCGTTAGCGTCGAAGGAAGGCGCCGTACAACCTTGCCGCTGGTTCCGGATTCCGGGATCAGCGGGTTGCGGTCGCCGGTCTGGCGACGCTCGACCGCAAACTCGCCGCACGATACCCATCCGTGCGGGTGCACACCGTGCGGCCGTAGCCGCTTCTCGCTCGATGTGGAAACGAGGACAAACTTTGCTGCCAGTTCCGGAATCCGGAACTGGCAGCAAAGTTGTCCGACATGCTCGGGAAGATCCCCGAGAATGCCAACCACCCGGCGGTATTGGTGCGCATGTAGGAACAACTGGCGTGACCCGGAATCTGCGCGAATCCGGCGATCCCGGTCTTATTGGATACCACAGCATGTGCGGGCCCTGAATCCACCACCGTGATCCAGGTCGCCGTGACCAGCGACATAACCAACGTCAAGTATCTCATACGCCTGCGTGCGCTTTTCATAGCCTTTTCCTATCCGCGCGGGACGTGTTTGTGCACTTCGGTGGGCGGGACCATAGGCGGTCGATGATGTCGTGACTCGTCTACCTGGAAGACCTGATTCAGGAGTGTGTGGTGGTCGAACAATCGCCAAGGCTTGGTTATGTCATCGGACCTATATGGGAACACGTTGTCACGTGTTAGGTGATGTACGGCTACGATCGCCAGAGATTCCTAGCGATCTCGTCAGTCGTGGGTTTAGGGCCGGTATGCTTCCGAGATTTCTTAGATTTGTCAGATTCCAAGTCAGAGCCAATTGTCTCTGAATCTCTGATTGCTGGAGTTCGGCGCGCCAAGCGCTTGGTGGCTGTCTTTGCAGGCTCCTTCGTCGCTTTCGCGATGACGCCGAGATCCCAGGATGTCCCGTCCTCCTCGCATACCAGAGCCACTCGACCATGGTCATCGATATACATTATTACGGGTCCGTGGGCGTTATTGCTTTGGAAGTGTCGAATAGTGTCGGACACGATTACCTCTTCGGTGTCTTTAGTAGGCCGCTAGTACTACAGCCGTAGATCGGGAGTGGTGACGATCACGCGTGTGTTTACGCTG
>NZ_CALLZT010000021.1:0-13381 GCF_937858515.1 uncultured Gordonia sp.
TGACGCTCCACCGAAAAGCCCGGTGTCTCACCCGGTTCCGGCGCCAGATTGACCACCAGCACCTTCGTGGCGGTGCTGCGCCCCAGTGCCGCGAGTTGCTCGGGCACCAAGACATGCGGAATAACACTGGAGAACCACGAACCCGGGCCGAGCACCACGAGGTCCGCCGCCCCGATCGCGTCGATCGCCTCCGCACACGCGGGCGGGTCGTCCGGCAGCAGTCGTACCCGCCGGACCTTGCCAGGTGTAGTCGCCACCGCCACCTGACCGCGGATGCACCGGCTGATCCGCGGGTCGCTTTCCAGCCCCGACACGTCGGCCTCGATGTCCAGCGGCACCAATGACATCGGCAACACCCGGCCGTCGACGTCGAACACTTCGATCAACTCGTCGAGTGCGGCCACCGGATCACCGAGGAGTTCGGACAGACCGGCCAGCAGAAGATTGCCCACCGGATGTCCGGCCAGTGCTCCCCTGCCGCCGAACCTGTGCTGAAAGGCGTCGGCCCACAACGCGCGCCGATCACGGTCGGGGCCCTCGGCCCGATCGGCCAGCGCCGCGGGTGCACTCATCAGCGCCGCCAGCGCCATCCGCAGGTCACCGGGTGGGATCACGTCGAGTTCGGCCCGCATCCGGCCCGACGAACCACCGTCGTCGGCGACGGTCACCACCGCTGTGACGTCGCGGGACAGGTATCGCATCGCCGTCAGCGTCGCATACAGTCCGTGCCCACCGCCGAGCGCGACGATCTTGAGCGCGCCCATCACTCGCGTCCCAGGTCCCGATGCATCACGCGGATCTCGTAGCCCGAGGGCCCATCGCCGGACAGTTCCGCGAGCCTGTGTGCGAGTTCCTCGGTCATCGCCACGCTGCGATGTTTGCCGCCGGTACAGCCGATGCTGATCGTCATATACCGCTTGCCCTCCCGCAGGTACCCGGGCGCCACCAGGGCGACGAGTTCGACGTAGGTCCGGGCGAACTGCTCAGCCTCCGGCTGCCCGAGCACGTAATCACGCACCGGCTCGTCGCGGCCGTTGTGTTCACGCAGTTCCGGAATCCAATACGGATTGGGCAGGAACCGCACATCGGCCACGAGGTCGGAATCGATCGGCAGTCCGTATTTGAACCCGAACGACTGCACCGCGATGCTCAGCTTGTCGTCGCCGCTGCCCGGATACATCCCCTCCACGACCGACCGCAGCTTGGCGATGCTCAGGGCGGATGTATCGACCACCTGGTCGGCCGAATTCCTGATCGGATCAAGCACTGCCCGCTCTCGCGCGATGCCCTCGATCAGGGTCGCCCCGCCCTGCATCGGGTGTCGCCTGCGGACCTGCTCGAAACGCCGCACCAGAATCTGGTCACTGGCATCGAGGAACAGCACGCGCGTTCTCACCCCGGCGTGGGCCAGCTGGCCGCGCACCTGCGCGAGTTCGTCGTCGATCGCACTGTCGGTGGCCCGCACCACGATCCCCATCCGGGCGATCGCCGGGCTGTCGGTGTGGACGAAGTCGACAAGCTTGGCCACCAACGACGACGGCACGTTGTCGGCGACATACCAGCCGTCATCCTCGAGAATGTTGGCCACGCTCGACCGTCCGGCACCCGACATCCCGGCCACGAACAGCACCATCAGGCCGCTCACCTCGCTCGGAGCGTTTGAGTCACTCATCCACAGATCCTCCTCCGGCGACCCGGGCCAGATGTGCCCCCGCGGTCCGCCCGTGTTCATCCGCTTGCCCGTCTTCACCCGTCTGTCCGGGTTCATCCATCTGTCCGGGTTCACCTGGCTGCCTGGATTCATCGTGCCCGTTGCCGGCCGTGAGTGCCTCGCGAACAGCAGTCGCCGTGGCCACTCCGATACCCGGGACCGCCGAGATCTCGTCGACGGACGCCTCCCGCAGCTTGGCCACCGACCCGAAATGACTCACCAGCGCGGTACGCCTGGCGTGCCCGAGGCCCGGAATCCCGTCGAGCGCGGACTCGGTCATCCGTTTGCTCCGCTTGCTGCGGTGGAAGGTGATCGCGAAGCGGTGCGCCTCGTCCCGGACCCGCTGCAGCAGGAACAGTGCCTCACTGCTGCGTGGCAGAATCACCGGATCGTCGTCATCGGGCAGCCAGATCTCCTCCAGACGTTTCGCCAGGCCCACTACCGCAACGTCGGTGATGCCGAGTTCGTCGAACACCGCGGCCGCGGCCTGGACTTGAGGTTGGCCACCGTCCACGACGAACAGGTTGGGCGGATAGGCGAACCTGCGAGTCTTGCCCGACTCGGGATCGACGACCGGTTCCTGATCGGCGCGGTGCCGCAGGAACCTGCGGCGCGTGACCTCCGCGATCGACCCGACGTCATCGGAATGTCCTTCGCCCGCAGCCTCTTTGATCGAGTAGTGCCGGTAGTCCGACTTGCGGGGCAGGCCGTCCTCGAACACTACCAGCGAGGCCACCACATCGGTGCCCTGCACGTGCGAGATGTCGATGCACTCGATCCGCAGTGGCGCCTCGTCGAGTCCGAGGGTTTGCTGGATCTCGGTGAGCGCCGCCGACCGGGTAGTCAGATCACCTGCCCGCTTCAGTTTGTGGTGGGCCAGCGACTCCGACGCGTTACGCGCCACCGTTTCCATCAGGGTGCGCTTGTCGCCGCGCTGAGGCACCCGCACCGCGACCCTGCTACCCCGCAGCCCTGACAACCAGTCGGCCACCTCGTCGACGTCGGCGGGGACCGCGGGCACCAGCACCTCACGCGGGATCGACTCGCACACATCCCTCGTCGCTTCGCTCGCCCCGTCATCCCCCCTCGCTGCGCTCGCCCCGGCACCTCCCGTCGCTGCGCTCGCCCCGGCACCCCCCCTCCCTGCGCCCGCCCCGGTCTCGCTGTCGGCCTGACCACCGTCGAACTGGGTGAGGAACTGGCCGATCACCTCGCCGTCGTCGTCGGAGTCGAAGCGTTCGACCACCCAGCCGCGCTGGCCGCGGACCCGGCCGCCGCGCACATGGAATACCTGCACCGACATCTCCAGGTCGTCGGAGTCGACGGCGATGACGTCGGCGTCGGTGCCGTCACCGAACACGACGGCCTGCTTCTCCATCGCCCGGCGCAGGGCGTTGATGTCGTCGCGCAGCCGGGCCGCCCGCTCGAAATCGAGATCCTCGGCAGCAGAGGACATATCCCGTTCGAGTTGATGGATCAGTTGGTCGGTGCGGCCTGCCAGGAAGTCGCAGAAGTCACCGACGATGCGTCGGTGCTCATCGGCCGTGACACGGTCGATGCAAGGTGCCGAACATTTATCGATGTAGCCGAGAAGGCACGGCCGGTCCATCTGCCGATGCCGTTTGAACACCCCGTTGGTGCAGGTCCGCGCCGGAAACACGCGGGTCAGCAGATCGACGGTCTCGCGGATGGCCCAGGCGTGCGAATACGGGCCGAAGTAGCGCACACCGCGCTTGCGCGGGCCGCGATAGACGGCGAGCCGCGGATACTCCTCGTTCAGGGTGACGGCCAGCACGGGATAGGTCTTGTCGTCGCGGTAGCGGACATTGAACCGTGGATCGAACTCCTTGATCCAGTTGTATTCGAGCTGCAGCGCCTCGACCTCGGTACCGACGACCGTCCACTCCACCGACGCCGCCGACGTCACCATCTGCCGCG
Organism: uncultured Gordonia sp.; assembly: GCF_937858515.1. Lineage (NCBI taxonomy): Bacteria > Bacillati > Actinomycetota > Actinomycetes > Mycobacteriales > Gordoniaceae > Gordonia > uncultured Gordonia sp. The sequence goes on from NZ_CALLZT010000021.1 coordinate 3,650, forward strand.
TCCGCGGATGCAGCGAGGCGATATCGGCGAAATACGAGGTCAGCCGCGACCGCAGATTCTTGGCCTTGCCCACGTAGACGACCCGCCGGTGCGCGTCGCGGAACTTGTACACACCCGGATCGGTGGGGATGGTGCCCGGGGCCGGGCGATAGGTAGAAGGGTCGGCCACCGCTCCAGGCTAGTACGAGCTACCGACAGCGATACTCGGCGTCGAGGTCGCGGAAGCGGTCCATGGCCGCGACAGCCCGATCACCGTCGGAGGCGCGCACCGCCAGCACCGGGATGTACTCGTCGTCGGGCAGTTCCAGACGTGCCGACGAACCCGACTCCGGATAGCTCAGGCCCCGCACCCGATCCCATTCGAAAAGTCGCTCGGTGACCAGATTGCGTACCGATACTCCGGCAGGCCCGACGCGGATCCGGGGCCGGGTGAACAGCAGGATCGCGCCGGCGATGACCACGCCGATCAGCATGATCGACAGCTGATCGAGCGCGCCCACGTTGCGGACCCCGGTGTCGGAGATGGTGAGCAGCGCACCGAACACGATGTGGATAGCGAGCACCACCACGGCCGCGATCACCGCGTACAGACGCAGCTTGCCGGGTCGGTACTCCAGTTCCCATTCGGTGACCGGACTGCTCACACTCACCGCGCCGGAGTCTCCGCGGCCAAGTCCCGCAGGATCACCGCGGATGCCAGCGCCGCCGACATCGCCTGCGCACCTTTGTCTTCCGATGAATCGGGTAGGCCGGCTCGCGCCAGTGCCTGCTGTTCGTTCAGCGTGGTCAGCACACCGTTGCCGACGGGAGTGGACTCATCGAGCGACACCCGGGTCAGTCCTGCGGTCACCGCGTCGCAGACGTACTCGAAATGCGGTGTCTCGCCCTTGATCACCACGCCGAGTGCGACGACGGCGTCGTGGGTGCGGGCCAGGGCCTGCACGATCACCGGCAGCTCGATGGCGCCTGCGACCCGAACGACCGTCGGTGCGGGCGCTCCGGCGTCCGCCGCCGCACGTAGCGCGCCGTCGAGGAGTGCGGTGCAGATCGTCTCGTGCCATTGCGAGCCGACGATCGCCACCCGCAGATCCGACACATCCCCCAGGTCGAGAGTCGGTTCACCTGCGCCGCTCATGCCGGGCTTCCCGTCACGGAGGTCTGCCCGGACGGCCGCACGGCACCTTCGTTGCTCACTGCTTCGTCCAATCCGTCGAGGTCATGACCCATCCGGTCACGTTTGGTGCGCAGATACCGCAGGTTCTCGGCGTTGGCGCGCACCGGCATCGGCACCCGCTCGGTGATCTGCAGCCCGTAACCGTCCAGGCCCACGCGTTTGGCCGGATTGTTGGTCAGCAGACGCATCGATGACACACCGAGGTCGACGAGGATCTGCGCACCGAGTCCGTAGTCACGTGAGTCGGCGGGCAGCCCCAGGGACAGATTGGCCTCGACCGTGTCCTGCCCGGCGTCCTGCAGCTGGTACGCCTGTAGCTTGTGCAGCAGGCCGATGCCGCGACCCTCGTGCCCGCGCATGTACAGAACGATGCCGCGACCCTCATCGGCCACCATCTCCAGCGCGGCGTCGAGCTGTGGACCGCAGTCGCAGCGCAGCGAGCCGAACACGTCTCCGGTGAGGCATTCCGAATGCACGCGCACCAATACGTCGTTGCCCTGCGCATCGCTGCCGGCGATGTCGCCCATCACCAGGGCGACGTGTTCGACATCGTCGTAGACGCTGGTGTAACCGACGGCACGGAAGTCGCCGTGCCGCGTAGGGATCCGCGCGTCAGCCACCCGCACCACATGCTTCTCGTTGCGTCGGCGCCACGCGATCAGGTCGGCGATCGAGATGAGGGCGAGGTCATGCTCGTCAGCGAAGACACGCAGCTCGTCGGTCTGCGCCATGTGACCTTCGTCCTTCTGGCTGACGATCTCGCAGATCACGCCCGCCGGCGCCAGACCGGCCAGGCGGGCCAGATCGACGGCGGCCTCGGTGTGTCCGGGGCGGCGGAGCACACCCCCCTCCTTGGCTCGCAGCGGTACGACGTGACCCGGCCGGGTGAAGTCGGCGGCCGTGGCCTTGGGGTCGGCGAGCAGACGCATCGTGGTTGCACGGTCGGCGGCGCTGATGCCGGTACCCACGCCGAGCCGGGCGTCGACGGTCACCGTGTAGGCGGTGCCGTGCTTGTCCTGGTTCATCGAGTACATCGGGGGCAGGCCCAGCCGGTCGCAGTCGTCGCCGTCGAGCGGCACACACAGGTAGCCGGAGGTGTAGCGCACCATGAACGCCACCAGTTCAGGGGTGGCCATCTCGGCCGCGAAGATGAGATCGCCCTCGTTCTCACGGTCCTCGTCGTCGACGACGACGACGGCTTTGCCGGCCGCGATGTCGGCGACGGCACGTTCGATCGTGTCGAACGTCGCCCTGGCTTGCGCAACCTTGACCTCTGGTGCCGCGGTGTCTTCAGACATGGTGCTCACTTCGCTTGTCGCTGTTCGCTATGGGAAATAGTTCTACTCGCCTCGGGAGGCCTGGCTGTGCAGGCGTTCCACATACTTGGCGATCACGTCGACCTCAAGGTTGACGACGCGGCCGGGCTCGGTGATTCCCAGATTGGTCTCGGCCAGCGTGGTGGGAATCAGCGAGATCTCGAACCAGTCATCGCCCACCGCCGAAACGGTCAGCGACACCCCGTCGACTGTGATCGACCCCTTCTCGACAACATAGCGCGACAGTTCGGCCGGTAGCGCGATCCGTACCACTGTCCAGTTTTCGGACGGACTGACCGCCGCCACCTCCCCGACGCCGTCAACGTGACCTTGCACGATGTGCCCGCCGAAACGCCCACCGGCGGCCATCGCACGTTCGAGATTGACCCTGCTGCCCGCCTCCAATGCGCCCAACGAGCTGCGTTTGAGGGTTTCGGCCATCACATCAACGGTGAACCGACCATCACCGAACTCGACGACGGTCAGGCACACGCCGTTGACCGCGATGGAATCGCCGTGACCGGCGTCGGAGGTGACCAGGGGCCCGTCAACGGTGATGCGGGCCGAATCAGTGAGATCGTCACGTGCGACGATGGTGCCGAGTTCCTCGACGATGCCGGTAAACACTCCGCGCTCCTGTCCTCACATCCCGGAGCGAACGCAGACGGCATCATAGTCGCCTGTTCTCTCGCATCCGGACTGTCACCGTCGGCTCCGGAATCACACCGGATCTGCTGACCCGCCCATCCCGACCGGGATGTGGCAGCGCTCGCGGGCTTCGCCGGGCCGGATGGCCGCGGTCGTCACCGCCAGTGGGGAATTTCACCCCGCCCCGAGAACTTCTGGCAACGACGCTAGCACGCGTACGTATCACCCCGGTCTCCCGAAATCACCGAGCGCCAAACCCCTTGTCCTTTCCTGGCCTGTCACGGTCTGTTCCCGGCCTGACACGGTCTTTCCCGGCCTGTCACGACATTCCCGACGCTGTCCGGGTCTAGTCTCATGGTGTCCACCGGCGCCGATGGCCGGTGACCCGCGACCGCGTGCGATACACCGGACTGCGATCCACTGTCACAAGGAGTCTCAATGGCCAGAAACGCCGACGCTTATTCGCCCAGCCCGCAGCCGGCGCCGGCCAATCCCGCACTCGAGCTGGCCAAGCACTACTGGCTGCCGATCCTCCTTGCGGTGGTGGCCGTCATCTTCATCGCCCAGAACCGAAGCCAGTTCGATTTCAACTTCCTCTGGTTCGAGGTGTCGATGCCGCAGTGGCTGGCGCTGACCGTGATCACGGCGATCGGGATCGCGGTCGGGTGGTTCCTCGGTGTCCGCCGGTACAAGCGCAAGAATGCCGCCGAATAGGCGAGACGGTCAGCGCAGCCTGCGGTAGCGGACATAGAGGTCGTCGCCGAGTTCGGTGATCTCCTCGCGCCGGAACACGCGCTTGTCCGCGAGGGTCGTCACCTGATTGGCCCCGACCGACGACGCACCTGCGCCCAGGAGTGCCGGCGCCAGGTAGTGGTCGATGTCGTCGACGAGGTCGGCGTCGGCGAACGCCCCGATGATCGACGGTCCGCCCTCCACGAGCACCCACAGAGCGTCGGGCAGCGCGGCCAGCACGTCGGCGGGATCGTGGCTGTGCACGTGGACGTAGCCAGGTTCGGTTCGCAGGGCGGCGTCGCCCGGTAGGTCGCGCTTTCCGACGACCACACGTGCGGGTTGGTGTGCGTACGGCTGCCCGCCGGGTCGCCGCGCGGTCAGTGTCGGATTGTCCCGCAACGCCGTTCCGGTGCCGACGACGATCGCGTCAATCCGCGCGCGGGTCTCGTGGGCGTGTGCCCGAGCGTCGGAGCCGGTGATCCACTGGCTGGTGCCGTCGGGTGCGGCGATCCGGCCGTCGATGGTGGAGGCGATCTTGGCAGTCACCATCGGCCTCCCGTGGCGTTGCCGGAAGAGCCACGGTTTGAGCGGGCCTGCCTCTGCGTCGGTGCTACCGATCCCGCCGTGGACCGTCACCCCGGCCGCACGCAGGGTCTGCGCTCCGCCCGCGGCCGTCGGATTGGGGTCGGCGACAGCGTATGCCACCTCGGCGATCCCGGCGGCGAGCAGCGCGTGCGCACACGGTCCGGTACGGCCGGTGTGGTTGCACGGTTCGAGAGTCACCACCGCGGTGGCACCGCGGGCCGACTCCCCTGCCTGGCGCAACGCCATCACCTCGGCGTGCGGTCCGCCGGGCGGCTGGGTCGCCCCGACCCCGACGACGGTTCCGTCGGGCGCGACGATCACCGCCCCGACGGGCGGGTTGGGTGAGCTGAATCCCTGAGCCGCGCGTGAGGCGTCGATGGCCCGGAGCATCAGCGCGTCGAAATCCATGGCGTCAGCGCGCTGCCGCGGCCTGTGCCCGCAGTGCTGCCACGGCCGCTCCCGGGTCGTCCTTGCCGTACACGGCCGACCCGGCGACGAAGCAGTCGATCCCTGCTTCGGCGGCCTGCTCGATGGTGTCGGCGTTGATACCGCCGTCGATCTCGACGAGCAGCGTGAGGTCGCCGGAGTCGATGATCCTGCGGATGGCTCGAGCCTTCTCCAGCACCTCCGGAATGAAGCTCTGCCCGCCGAACCCGGGCTCGACGCTCATGATCAGCAGCGTGTCAAAGCTCTTCAGAATCTCCAGGTACGGCTCCAGCGGTGTGCCCGGCTTGAGCGAGAGCCCCGCTTTCGCCCCGGCCTTGCGAATGTCACGTGCCACAGGCACCGGATCGCTGGTGGCCTCGGCATGGAACGTCACGTTGTAGGCGCCGGCCTCGGCGTATGGTGGCGCCCACCGAGCCGGATCCTCGATCATCAGATGACAGTCGATCGGGATGTCGGTGGACCGCAGGATCGACTCCACCACCGGCAGCCCCAGCGTCAGGTTCGGCACGAAATGCCCGTCCATCACGTCCACATGCAACCAGTCGGCACGCGTCGAACCGTCCTTGGCCACCGCAGCCGCCTCGGCGGCGAGATTGGCGAAGTCGGCGGACAAAATGGACGGAGCGATCATCGGACTCTTACCGGCAGTACACATGGCCGCTGATTCTAATCGGTCCGGGAAGACTCCCGATGTGCCCTGCTCACCGTTCGGCCTCACATCCGAATCCGGGCGGCTGCGTACAGTCGGGAGTCAGAGGTCCACGATCAAACAGGCCCACGCCTCAATCAATAGACCACGTGCTTGCCGTCCGCCGAAACGCATGACGCGGACGGCGAGGGACCCGGGCCCGCATTGGGTCCCCAAACGTCCGGTTGCCCTTACTGTCCGGGGAGAGTACCTTCGCTGGCTAGCGATCATCTAGTCCGTAGCCATTGGGGTCACGTGCGGTTCTCGTGGGTCGGGCCCGCGCAGTCCGTCAGGGTGTCAGTCGGCGTCGGACGTCTCAGCGTAGGTGTCCAGGAAGCCACGCGCAGTCAAAATCTGTGGCTTCGCGATGTCGAGCGCCAGGAAGTGCTTGTCGCCGGTGACGATGACGTCGACGGCCGACGCGATATCAGCGCCGAGATGAGGATGTTCGTGTCAAGCAGGACGAGCATCACGCTCGGCCGCGCGCCTCAGCGATGAGGACGTCGACATCGGTTTCGTCGGCGACGCCGAAGTCCGCCGCCGCCCCGGCGAAGGCGGACTGAGCCTCAGCGAATGCTGCGACACCAGCCTTGGCTACGACGACTTCACCGTTCGGCTTCTCGAGGAACAGCACCTTGTCGCCCGGTACGAGGCGCAGTCGGCGACGCACCTCGACCGGGACAGTGATCTGCCCATTGGCGGAGAGCTTTGCAAGGTTCACGGGTCCTCGATTCTTGAGATCTACAGAATCCTTGAGGGCGAGTGTACTCGGTGACGCAGTTCAGACCTGACCGAAGACCTGGCAGTAGTAGGGGCGGCCGGAGGTGGAGTAGGCGACGCCGACGCCGAGGCGGTTGAACTCGCGTTTGAGGATGTTGGCGCGGTGACCGGGCGAGTTCATCCAGCCGGCCATCACCGACTGTGCGGTGGGATAGCCGGCGGCGACGTTCTCGCCGACGTAGCGCAGTCCGCAGGCGCTCAGGATCGGTTTCATCTGCTGGTGATACATGCGGTTCTCTCGGGCCTGCCGTTGTGCCTGCGCCAGGGCGTAGCGCTTGAGGCAGTCGTTGGTGCCGAGCTTGCCGAGGCTCCGCTTGGTGCGTTCGGCGTTGGTGAGCGCATGGATTGCACCCTCCAGTGAAGTCGTGGTGGGGGCCGCGGGCGCGGGGGCCGGGGCCACCAGGGCGCCCAGTCCGACGACGAGTGCGCACACGGCGCTGAACACGATCGGGACACATCTCATCGAACGGGACCTTTCGGACGAAACAGCTACGGTGGTGTCCTCGACGCTAGGCAGCCCAGCGCGATTCGGGTATCGCCCGAAGGGACGACTATCCGTCCTTGGTGACCGCGGCCAGGAACATGGCGTCGGTACCGTGCAGGTGCGGCCACAGCTGAACGTGCGGGCCGGGGCCGAGCAGCGAACCGTCGAGTTCGCCGACAGCGACCAGTGGACGGGCGTCGAGTTGCCTGGCATCCGGCACCGACGACACCACCGCGCCGATGATGTCGACGGTTTCGGCGGGGTGCGGTGAGCACGTCGAATAGATCACCACACCACCGGGTTTGACCAGGCGCAGCGCCTCGGTGAGCAGTTCGGTCTGCAGCACCACAAGTTCGGTGACATCGTCGGGGGTGCGGCGCCAGCGGGCCTCGGGGCGGCGGCGCAACGATCCCAGGCCCGAGCACGGGGCATCGAGCAGGATGCGATCGTAGCCGGGTTCGAGTCCGGAGCTGCGGGCGTCGGCGACGCGGACGTCGACCGGCAGGTCACCGGTCACCTTGCGGATCAGCTCGGCGCGGTGGTCGGATACCTCCAGGGCGTGGAGGCGGGCGCCGTCGATGTCGGCGATCGCGCCGATCAGCGCGGCCTTGCCGCCCGGACCGGCACACATGTCGAGCCAGCGACCGGTGTCCTCGCCGACGTCGGCGACGGTGACCGCACGCGCGACCAGCTGACTGCCCTCGTCCTGCACCCCGGCGAAACCATCACGCACCGCTTCGATCGCACCGGGATCGCCGCCCGGTAGATAGACACAATACGGTGAGAACCTACCCTCGTCGCCGCCGCTGGTGAGGGCCAGTTCCTCCGCGGTGATCATCCCGGGACGTGCCACCAGATGCACCGGCGGACGCTGGTCGTCGGCGGCCAGCGCCGCCTGCAGCTGCCCTGCCGAATGGCCGAGGGCGTCGAAGAACACCTCGGCGATCCACCTCGGATGCGCGTAGCGGAATGCGAGGTTGCCGATCATATCGTCGGCCATCGACGGTGCCAGTTCGTCGATCCACAGTTCCTCGTCGCGCTGCGATATCTTACGCAGCACGGCATTCACGAAACCCGAAGGGCCCATACCCAATTCGGATCGGGCCAGATCCACCGACGTGGACACCGCGGCGTGGGCCGATGTTCTGGTGCGCAACAGCTGATACGCACCGAGCCGAAGGATGTCGAGGACGTTTCCGTCGATGTCGTCGACGCCACGGTTGGCGGCCGCGGAGATCACCGCATCGAGCAGACCCTGAGCGCGAGCGGCGCCGTAGGTGAGTTCGGTGGCGAATGCGGCGTCCCGTCCGGTGATACGGCGCTCCCGTAACAGCCTGGGCAGCAGCAGATTCGCGTACGCGGACTGTTCCCGGACCGCGCGCAGCACGTCGCGGGCGGCCTCGCGGGCGACGTCGATGTCCTTGTCGCGCAACTTCTTGTCGCGTGGCTGCTGATCGCGAGGCCGTGAGTCCCGGGGACCACGGCTGTCTCCGCCGCCCGTTCGGGGCCTACGGTTGCCCGGCGTGCCGATCATCCCAGCACCTGCCCGTCGGTCAAGCGGGCTCCGCGCGCCCAGTCCGCCGCGGCCATCGGCTTCTTTCCGGGCGGCTGGACTGTCCCGAGCCGCAACGGCTTTCCGGCGGTACCGACGAACACGTCACGTTTGGTGACACGCAGTTCACCCGGCGCGAGTACCGCTTCGTCGGCGTCGGGTTCGGAGATACCTTGCGGCGGGCCCACTTTGATGCGAGCCTCATCGAGGGTGGTCCACGCGCCGGGCGCGGGGGTGTGTGCCCGGATTACCCGGTCGACGATATGCGCGGGCCGGTCCCAGCGGATCCGGGCATCCTCGACGGTCACCTTCGGTGCGTGCGACACCCCGTCGAGCGGCTGGGCAACCGGAACCAAGGCGCCGGCGTCGAGCCCGTCTAGCGTGGCGGCCACAAGCCCCGACCCCGCCTCGGCGAGCCTGGCCAGGAGGTCGCCGCTGGTATCGGTGGACCGGATGCGTTCGGTGATCACCCCGAACACGGGGCCGGTGTCGAGCCCTTCTTCGAGCAGAAATGTTGTCGCCCCGGCAAATTCGTCACCCGCTGCGATCGATGCCTGTACCGGAGCCGCGCCGCGCCAGGCGGGCAGCACCGAGAAGTGCAGGTTGATCCAGCCGTGTGTGGGCAGGTCCAGCAGCGCCGGTGGCACCAGTCCGCCGTAGGCGACGACGACTGCGACGTCGGGATTCCAGTCGCCTAGCTTGTCGGCGACGCCGTCGTCGGACAGACGACGCGGCTGGAACACCTCGACTCCCGCCTCGTCGGCGGCCAGCACTACCGGCGACCGGGACACTTTGCGTCCGCGGCCCGAGACGGCGTCGGGGCGCGAGATCACACCGACCACCTCGTGTTCGGACTCCAGCAGCCGACGCAACGTGGGTACGGCCACCTCCGGCGTACCGGCGAACACCACTCTCATCAGGACCCTTCGCACACGTTCGATCGGCTGTTGGTGGACGACACCACCAGGGTTCGAGGCTAGCCGATGGTGTGCGGGTCGACCTGTACCCGGATAGGTCCGGTCTCGTGTTTGGTGTTGCGGCGGGTCTGCGCCTGCGTGAGTGCCGCGGCCAGCTTGCGCCCGTCACGACGATCTACGCGCACCAGGACTCGTTCGATGTCGGTGGACTCGTCGTCGAACGCACCCGCGGCGCTGCTATCGGCAAGACCCGCCGGAGGGCGCACGCCTGACGGGAGCGGGACCGGACCGAGCAGGTCGGCACCGGCGGGCATGTCGGTGAGGGCGGTGAACCGGGGGACATCAGCAGCGAGGCCGTCCACCGAAGATCGGAAGAGCACACGTCTGAACTCCAGTCACCGTACGTAAT
>NZ_CALLZT010000022.1:0-14455 GCF_937858515.1 uncultured Gordonia sp.
TGCTCGGCGGCGGCATCGACTGGCACACCAGCGAACCGGTCACCGACGAATGGCACCTGGCGCGGGTCGGCGCCGAAGGCGGGCAACTCGTCAGGTTCCCCATCCCGCCGTTCATCCACGGCGGCTCCCAGTGGGCGATCTTCCAGTCGCTGATGGGCGGCCAGAAGGCCGTCGTCTACCCCGAATTCGACGCCGCCCGCAGCTGGGAGATCGTCGAGAAGCACAAGGTGAACGTTGTGTTCATCACCGGCGACGCGATGGGGCGGCCGATGGTGGAAGCCCTCGCCGAACGCGACTACGACCTGTCGAGCCTGGTGACGGTCGCCTCGTCGGCGGCACTGTTCTCGCAGAACGTGAAAGAGGAGTTCCTGGACCGGATTCCGAACGCACTGCTCATCGACGCCATCGGGTCGTCGGAGACCGGATTCGGCGGACTGGGCATCGTCTCGAAGGGTTCGCCCACCTCCGGGGGGCCGCGGGTCACCGCCGACAAACAACTGCACGTGCTGCGCGAGGACGGCACCGTCATCGAACCGGGCAGCGGCGAGATCGGCACGCTGGCGCGTTCGGGACACATCCCGCTGCGCTATCACAACGATCCCGAGAAGTCGGCGAAGACCTTCAAAGAGTTTGGTGGCGTTCGGTATTCGCTTCCCGGTGATTTCGCCCGGGTCGAGGACGACGGCTCGATCACCATGCTCGGCCGGGGCTCGGTGTCGATCAACACCGGTGGCGAGAAGGTGTTCCCCGAAGAGGTCGAGGCCGCGCTCAAGGCCCATCCGGATGTCTTCGACACCGTGGTGGTCGGTGTGCCCGACGACCGTTTCGGTCAGCGGGTCGTCGCCGTCGTCGCCACCCGGGGGAACGCGCGGCCGTCGCTGACCGACCTGAACGAGGTGGTCCGCAAGGAACTGGCCGGATACAAGTGCCCGCGCGCCGTCTGGTTCGTCGACGAGATCAAGCGCTCACCCGCCGGGAAACCCGACTATCGCTGGGGCGCCGAGCACACCGCCGCCCACGACGCCGACGAGACACTCTGAGCTTTCACCACCCGCCAGACCTGACAAGAGGAACAATGCGCACACAACTCGCCGAACAATTCGGCATCGACTACCCGATCTTCGGATTCACCCCGTCGCAGCATGTCGCGGCGGCGATCAGCCGGGCCGGTGGCCTGGGCGTGCTAGGCTGCGTCCGGTTCAACGAGGCCGAGGAACTCGACGCCGTCCTGGAATGGATGCACGAGAACACCGACGGCAAACCGTTCGGCGTCGACGTGGTGATGCCCGCCAAGATCCCCACCGAGGGCAGCAAGATGGACCTCGACTCGATGATCCCGCCGGAGCATCGGGCATTTGTCGACCGCACCCTGGCCGACCTCGGTGTGCCGCCGCTGTCCGACGACGTCGAAGCCCACACCGGGGTGCTCGGCTGGCTGCACTCGGTGGCCCGCTCCCACGTCGACGTCGCGATGGAACACACCCGCAAATACGGGCAGATCAAGCTGATCGCCAACGCGCTCGGTTCGCCGCCCGACGACGTGATCGCCGTCGCGCATGAGAACGGCGTGAAGGTGGCGGCGCTGGCCGGGACGTCGGCGCACGCCCTGCACCACATCGACGCCGGCGTCGACATTGTGATTGCGCAGGGTTATGAAGGCGGTGGACACACCGGCGACGTGGCGTCGATGGTGCTGTGGCCGGAGATCGTCGACGCCGTGGGCGACGCGCCGGTGCTCGCGGCCGGTGGTGTGGGCGACGGCCGGCAGATCGCCGCCGCGATAGCCCTTGGTGCACAAGGTGTCTGGATGGGTACGTACTGGCTGACCGCGGCCGAATACAATCTCGGCGTCACCGGTGACGGGCCGTCGACCGTGCAGCAGGCGCTGCTCAAGGCGTCCTCGCGGGACACCGTGCGCCGCCGCATCTACTCGGGCAAACCGGCCCGCCTGCTCAAGACCCGCTGGACCGACGCTTGGGATGCCCCCGGCGCGCCCGAGCCGCTGCCGATGCCGCTGCAGAACCTGCTGGTCGGCGAGGCACACGCCCGCATCTCCGCCGCCGACGACCCCGAGGTCGTCGCGATGCCCGCCGGGCAGATCGTGGGCCGCTGCAACGCCATCACCCCGGTCGCCGAACTCATCGACGGGCTGGTGTCCGGCTACGACGCCGCGGTGGACCGGATGTCGCGCACGGTGGCCGCCCGCCAAAGCCGCTGACTCGCCGGGCAGCCAGAACGGCGTTCCCGCGTCGCCGATTTCGTCCCGCGTATCGGTTGTCGCGATATCCGATACGCGGGACGCAGTTCAAGTCGCGGCTCGGTGTAGCGGACACGACGACGGCAGTTTGCTTGACCGGGTCCACCCTGTCCTGCTATCTGGCAAGTTCATATCCTGCTGTATGCACAATCCATATCCTGCTATCTGTAATATAGAGTCTCTGCCAGATGTAAGATTCGAGCGTGGACTATCAGCGGCGCGCGATCGACGATGAACTCGACCTGATGCTATCGGCGCTGCCGGCGATTGCCATCGATGGCGCCAAGGCCGTGGGTAAGACCTCGACTACGCAGGCCCGGGCCGCGAGCGTCCTGCGACTCGACTCGCGATCAGTACGTGAGGTCGTCGGAGCGGACCCGGAGTCCATCCTGCTCCGCACGCGTCCCCTATTGATCGACGAATGGCAACACGTGGCCGATGTCTGGGACGTCGTACGCCGGGCAGTCGACGAGGACCGTACGCCGGGCCAGTTTCTGCTGACCGGGAGCGCGACCCCACGGGACGGCGCAACCGCGCACTCGGGCGCCGGTCGGATCACTCGTCTGCGAATGCGGCCACTCGCGTTCAGTGAGCGGGGCATCACAATTCCATCTGTGAGCCTCGAAGGGCTCCTGGCCGGAACAGCCGAGGTAGAAGGTCACACCGACATCCGGTTGTCGCATTACGTCGAAGAGATCATGGCGTCCGGCTTTCCCGGACTTCGCGGGCTGCCACCGCGTCTCTTGCGAGGTGAGCTCGACAGCTATGTGCGCAACGCCGTAGACCGCGACATCCCGGAGCTGGGACTCTCCGTACGTAAACCAGCCGTGTTGCTCGATTGGTTACGAGCCTATGCGGCAGCCAGTTCAGGAACCGCAAGCTACACAGAAATACTCGACGCATCTACTGCGGGCATTGCTGAGAAACCGGCCCGCGCAACGACGGCAGCATATCGTGACGCGCTACAACAGCTGTGGCTGCTCGACCCGCTACCGGCGTGGGCGCCGATCGGTAAGGAATTCGCTCGGCTGAGCCAGACGCCGACACATCACCTTGCCGACCCCGCGCTCGCCGCACGGCTACTGGGACTCACTCATCAGTCGCTGCTGGATGGAGCCGGAACACCACTGGGTCCACAACAGGGCACAGTACTCGGAAGACTGTTCGAATCGCTGGTCACACTCAGCGTCCGGGTGCTTGCACAGCGCGCCGAAGCCGAAGTCACTCACCTGCGCACCCGCAACGGTGACCACGAGATCGACCTGATGCTCACCGACCCGGAAGGCCGGGTGCTCGCGGTAGAAGTGAAGCTCACCAACACCGTCGCCGACCACGACGTGAAGCACCTCATGTGGCTGTCGAATGTCTACGGAGACCAGATCATCGACCGAGTCATCATCAACACCGGCCCGGCGGCCCACCGCCGTCCTGACGGTATCGCCGTCATTCCCCTCGCCCTGCTCGGGCCATGAGGCCACGCAGTCCCCGAGCGCGGCTTCGCCGACCGTACCGGGCAGGCAGATCGACGTTCCCGCGTCACCGATTTCGTCGTGCTTATCGGTTGTCGCGATATCCGATACGCGGGGCGCAGTTCAAGTCGCGGCCTTATTCGTCGCTGACGCCCCTCATGCGTCAACCGGCGAAGGGGCCCGACTTCGGTGTGCGCATGGTGAGCCGGCCGCGGTTGCCGCTATCACCGGCCGGGCCGTAGTGGTGGGTGATCGCGGCGTTCATCGTCGCGATGCCGGTGAGGATCACGTCGAAGCCGAACTCGTGGGCCGGAGCCTTGCCCGCCTGCGCCGTCACCATCCGTGCTGCGATCGGAAAGCGTTCGGCCGCACCTAGTTCGGCGAGTTTCTCCGGTAGCTGCGCGGCGTGCTCGTAGGCGGTCGTCGCGGCCGTGTGGGACCGGGTCCGGGCGAAGTCCAGTGCCAGCGTCAGGACCGCGTCCTTGGCGATGTCGGAAAACGGCAGCGATTCGACGGCCGTCAGCTCTCGCTCGTACTTGGCGAGCGCACCCGGACCCGCGACCGCGTGTATGACGGCCAGGTCGGTGAGCCAGGGATGCTCGGCGAACAGTGCAAGATTGTCGGCGACGACCGCCGACAACATGGTCTGCCAGTCGTCGCCCGGCCCGATCGAGGTGATGTCGGTGTAGGCCATGTCGAGGTATACCTGATCGACCATCAGCGCGATCAGTTGTTCGCGGCCGTCGACGTACGAGTACAGCGACATGACCGGAATCCCTACCGCCGCCGCCACATCCCGCACGGTGAACTCGGCGCCCTTCTCGTCGGCGACGGTGATGGCGGTGCTCACGATCTGATCGGTCGTGTACTTCGGGGGCCTGCCGCGACGGAGCTGCGGAGCCTCCTTGCGCCACAACAGATCGATCGTGTCCATGGTCCTCGCCGGTCGCCGGATAGATAAGCGTACCCAGTACGAATACCAGTGCCGGTGTGCGGTCCGTACAGTGGGGTCCGTTTCCGGCCGGGGCGCTCAGCCCGCGTCGGACAGCGGCGCGAACGCTCCTTCGCTGTCGGGAAGATACGGTTCGGCAGCGACGATCGCGGCGACCGGAAGTTCGCCGTACAGATGCGGGAACAGCATGCTCTCCGGGTCGGTCGGGACACCCGGTTCCCAGCGGATCTCCGCCGTCACCAGCGCCGGATCCACGTGCAGCGCCAGCAGGTCGGTGCGGGCCGCGAACAGGCGGTTGGCGGGCAGATGCACCTGATACGGCGCCGACAGGTGGATGAAGCCGACCTCGGTCAGGGACGGGGCGTCGACGTGGCCGAGGGTCTGTGCCCGCGACCATTCGGCCTCGGTGCACAGGTGAAGCAGGGGGCCGGTGGGAGAGGTCATCGGGTTATCGTGCCCGTGCTCGCGTCAGCCGTCCACTTCCACCCCAGGCGTCAGCCGTCTACTTCTACACCGTGCCGGACGGCGAACGCGGCGAGATCGTCGTCGTATCCCTGCCCGAGAATCCGCAGCCGCCACACATCGCGCCGGCGGTAGACCTCGGCGACGATCATCGACCGTTCCGAGGTGGCGGCGTCGAGGACCGCGGTGGCGATGGTGGTGGTGCCACTGTCGACCGTCACCGACAGCGGTCCGAGGTCACCGAACGTCGCCCGCTCGATCGCCGCGCCGACGCTGACGCGTGCGATGTCCTCGGGGACGGAACCGAGCTGCACCGTGATGCCTTGCTCACGATCGCCGTCGATGCTCAGCGACACCGAGCCGTCGGGGGAGGCGGGCTGGTTGAAGAATACGAACTCGTCGTCGGAGGGCACCCGGTCGGTGGTGTCGAGTTCGAATGCGACGACGTCGACCTCCGGCGCGGCGATGGCGGCGGCGCTCCATGCGACGTTGACCGAGACGCTGTGCAGGCCCGTCGGCAGGTCGATGACCATGCCGGGGGTCATCGTCACCGGTTCAGGCATGGGCGCGACCTCCGTCTCTGCATCCGGTTCGGTATCGACTTCGGTGTCGATCTTAGGGACGGCCAGGCCGAGTGCGGCGTCGACGTCGGCCATCGCGAGCAGCGTGAGCTTGCGGTTGATGATCTTGGTCATCCGCGGGTCGCCCTCGCCGCCGGACAACACCAGCACCTGGGTGACCCGTGAGGTGAGGTTGATGGCCGGAACGCCGCCCAATTGGACTATGCGCGAACGCATCACGGTGGCTTCGAGATGTGACCCACCGAGGACGAGGGTCCGCCGGCCGGCCCACGGCCCGGCCGGTTTCGGGGGCCTCGCCGGTGTGGAGATGACGTCGATGACCTCGATCTCGGCCGGCGCGGACTTGGGTACGCCCGCAACGGGATCTGCGGCCAGCCGCAGCACCGTGGCCTCGTCGACGATCGGGGTGCCGAACTCGCCCGCCCGCTCCAGTTTCCGGCTGTGCGGTGCACCTGCATTGACCACCAGCAGCCCGGTCTTCCGGCTGATACCGCTCATCACGTCCATACCGGCGTCGGCGAGCCGGTGGGCGAGTTCGGTGCGGGACACATTCGTCGGGCCGGTGATGACGATCTTGGTGCCCTGAACGAGCCCGATCGCCGGGTCGTACCTACCTGCCTCCCGCCACGGGCAGGGCACCCGGGTGACCTTGTCCGGGTAGGCACGTGACGATGCACCGCACGCGACGATGGGCAACCCGAGCCCGAGCGAGTCGGCCAGGTCGACGCTGCGCCGGAACACGTGCGTCAGCGTGCGGGCATCGTCGAGAGCATCGTGGGCGTTGTCCTGCCGGATCCCCCAATGGCGCGCCAGCGTCCCGAGTTTCACATCGGGAACGTCAAGTTGGAGTCTGCGGGCCAGGGTGACCGTGCACAACCGTTGCGCAGTAGGAAGTTTCGCACCCGCCCTGCGTGCCTCCTCGACGAGGAACCCGTGATCGAAGGCCGCATTGTGCGCGACCAGTGTGCGCCCGTCCAGCAGCTGCGTGAGCGGTTCGACGATGGTGTCGAACGTCGGTGCGCCGCGCAGCCGTTCACGGGTCAACCGGTGGATATGCACCGGACCGGGATCGCAGCCCGGATTCAGCAACGTCGAGAACTCCTCCTCGACCCGGCCCGAGGAGTCCATCGTGATCGCAGCGACGCTCAGCACCCGATGCTCGCGGGCCCGCAGCCCCGACGTCTCCACATCCACCAGTGCCCAACCCGACTCGACAGTCACCTCGCATTTCCTTTCGTTCCGACGGATTGTGCCAGAGCCGTCCGACAACGGGTGGATGGAGGGAGAACTCGGTAGGCGGTAGCCCAGGCGATCGTCGGGGCGGTTTCCGGGGAACGTCAGCGCTTGGGCGCACGATCTGTGTCCCGGCAACCCGGATGGCGGTTGATGGTTTCGGCGATGGCGAGTATCTGCGGATATTCTTCTGACAAAGGAGCATAACCGCTGTGGTGATGAGACCGGACCAGCCAGAACGCCCAACCCCGGAGAAGCTCCACCCCTGCCCATTCCGGGATCCTGCGGCTCTGCTCAAATTCCCGCTCAAGAGGCTCAATGAGCGTGGCGAGTCCCGATGGTCCTCCCGCGAGACGCTCATATCCATTGTAAGTGCGAGCCCACTCGCTTAAGCGCTGATCGTAGTCGTCCTGCATCGAATAAGTGTCCCAGAACGCTGCGTTCCCGCGCAGGCGCTTCCTTCACCGCTAAGCAGATCCGTTTAGCGGCCAAGGAAACCAATGCGCGGGAACGTTAGGTGTAGTGGTGGTTGGTGAGGGTCCAGGTGGGGGATGAGGCTTGGGGGCGCAGGGTTGTCTTGACGGTTTTGAAGGTGGCGGTTTGGGGGAGGGTGTCGAGGAGGAGGACGCGGTGGGGCCATTGTTTGGGGCCGAGATCGGGTTGGGTGGCCAGGAAGTCGGTGAGGGCTTCGGCGGTGAGGTCGTCGGCGACGAGGGCGGCGACGATCTCGTCGCCGATCTCTACCGGGATGCCGAAGACGGCGGCGTGGTGAATCCGGGGATGGCGCAGGAGGATGTGTTCGATGGGTTGGGTGCCGAGGTTTTCGCCGTCGACGCGCAGCCAGTCTCCGGTGCGGCCGGCGAAGTGGATGTAGCCGGCGTCGTCGACCCAGCCGAGGTCGCCGGTGTGGTAAATGCCGCCGCGCAGGCGGTCTTCGGTGGCTTCGGGGTCGTTGTAGTAGCCGCTGAAAAGGCCTGGGCCGGAGGCATTCACGATCTCGCCGACGGTGCCGGGTGGGACCGGCGTACCGGTGTCGGGGTCGACGATGGCGTTAGGTTCGCGGAGGGGGCCGAGGGCGTCGTCGGGGGTGTCGGGGGTGCGGGTGATCGCGACTCCGCTTTCGGTGGAGCCGAAACCGTCGACGACCCGGCAACCGAAGCGTTCGGCGAATGCGGTGCGGTCTGCAGCCGAGGCCTCGTTGCCGTACATGATCCGCAGTGGCGACGACGCGTCGTCGGGGTGGGGCTCGGTGGCCAGGATGTAGCGCATCGGGGTGCCGACGTAGTTGGCGAACGTGATGCCGTAGCGGTGCACGTCGTCGGCGAATCCGCGGGCGGAGAATCTGCGGCGCAACGCTATCGACGCGCCACCGGCCACCGCGATGGACCAGCCGGCGATGAGTGCGTTGGAATGGAACATCGGCATCGCGATGTAGGCGACGTCTTCGGGCCCGATCGAAAAGCGTTCGGCAAGCATCATTCCCGGGTCGGCGAACTTGCGCTGATTGCAGCGCACCGCCTTCGGATCGCCGGTCGTGCCGGAGGTGAAGATCAACATCAGCAGATCGTCGGGGGCGGCTGCGGATGCCGAATCGTCAGAGGGGGCGTCCGCGAGCAGTTCCGCCCACTCTGGACGATCGATATTGATAACGCGCACACCCGAGTCCGCCGCGTACAGGTGTTCGGTGGCGTCGGAGACCAGTATCACCTGGCAGTCGGAACGTTCGACGTCGGCGGCGAGCGCCTGGCCCCGGCGGGTGGTATTGAGGCCGACGAGCACGAATCCGCCCAGGGCTGCCGCGCCGAACAGATAGCTGAACTCAGGGACGTTCTCCAGCAGCACGCCCACATGGGGTGGTCGGCTCGGATCGAGAAGCGGCCCAAGCACATCGACCCGTTGTCGAGACAGGGTGACATGGTCACGCCAGGAGACGAAGTCGTCCTCGAAGTACAGACCGCGGTCGTCGACGTCGGCGAGGGCCAGTAGTAATTCCGCGACGGTCATGCCGGTTCGGCGGCAAGTGATTCACCGATGTCGAGCAGCGTTGCCGATGCGGAACCGGCGGTGAACTCGTTCTGCTTGGCGCGCAAGAAGTATCGGTGCACCGGGTGGGAGGTGTCCAGGCCGACACCGCCGTGGATATGCACGGTACTGTGTCCGATCCGGTGCCCCGCCTCGGCGGCCCAGAACTTGGCCGTCGCGATCGCGGTCGGGGCGGATGGATCATCTTGTGCGAGTAGCCAAGCCGCCTGCTGGGTGGTTACGGCCAACGCCTGCGCGTCGATGTAGCCGTCGGCCAGGCGCTGCGACACGGCCTGGAAAGATCCGATCGGACGGTCGAATTGTTGGCGTTCACAGGCATATTCGGCCGTCAGGCGGAGCGCCTGGGCGACGACTCCGGTCTGCTCAGCGGCCACGGCCAGACGTGTGCGTGCGATGATCGCGTCGACAGCTCCGGGTCGCAGGATGCGGTCCGGTTCCACGACCACACCGTCGAAGGTGACCTGTGCGGTGGGGATCAGGCCGGTGACCGGGGTGTCGGTGATGGTGACACCGTCATCGGCGGTGCCGACCAGCGCCGCGACCGGTCCGTCGGGGCCGATTGCCGTGACCAGCAACAGGGTTGCGGCCGACGCGTAGGGGACATTCACCTTGGTGCCGGACAGGGTGAATGTTGGTTCCGTTGTGGCGGTGAGTGTTCCGGATGCAAGATCGTCCTCGGCCGCGACGCTCACGATGATGGAACCGTCGGCGATGCCCGGTAGCAGAGTGTCGGGGCCGAACGCGTCGATCACCGGACCGGCGACGACGGCGTGCGGGCCGAACGGGACCCGGGCCAGGTGCCGGCCCAATTCGGTTGCCACGGCGATGTTGTCGACTGCGGTGAGGCCGTCGCAGGATTGTTCTAGGCCCAGCAGCCCGGCCTTCGCCAGTTGTTGCCACAGATTGGCGTCCAAAGGTGCTGCGGCGGCTTCGAGTTCGGCGACACGTTCGGGGGTGCTGATCGACGAGGCGATTTCGGCGGTGAGGGCGGTCAGGTCCGCGGTTGATTCGTCGGGGGTGAAGTCCATTGGGTGTCCTGTGGGGTTATGGCTGTGGTTGCGGAATGCTGTTGTGTCGCCGGACCCTTCGTGACCCTCGCTCCTTCGTCGCTTCGGCCTCAGGGATCAAGATGTGGGTCGGGTCTTGGGCAAGATGGGGGTTGGGTGTTGGGCAAGATGGGGGTTGGGTGTTGGGCAAGATGGGGGTCGGGTGTTGGGCGAGATGTGGGTCGGCCTCAGGGATCAAGATGGGGGTCGAGTTGGGGTGGTGTCCGTGTTCAGCGGCGGGAGTAGGGGAGTTTGAGGGCGGTCATGGCGATGATGTCGCGCTGGACCTCGTTGGTGCCACCGCCGAAGGTGAGAATCAGTGAGGTGCGCTGGAAGCGTTCGAGGCGACCGGCCAGGTGGGCGCCGGTGCTGCCCTGGCGCAGGGTGGCGGCGGGGCCGACGATCTCCATCAGTAGGCGGTAGGCCTCGGTGGCGAATTCGGTGCCGAATACCTTGGTGGCGGAGGCGTCGGCGGGGGACGGGGCGCTGCCCGAGCCGACGGCCGAGGCGATCTTCCAGTTGATGAGCTTGAGGAACTCGACCTTGGCGTGCACGCGGGCCAGGTTGGTGCGCACCCATTGCTGTTCGATCAAGCCGGACTCGCGGGCCCAGGCGATCGTCTCGCCGAGTGCGATCTGGATCGGGGCGGCGCTGCACAAGGCGACCCGCTCGTTGTTGAGCTGATTGGTGACCAGCGCCCAGCCGCGGCCCTCCTCACCGACGAGTGAACTGCGCGGCACCCGGACGTCGGAGTAGTAGGTGGCTGACGTGTCGACCCCCGACATCGTGTGCACCACGGTGTAGTCGAAGCCGGGAGCCGTCGTCGGGACGGTGAGCACAGAGATTCCGCGATGCTTCTTGGCGCCGTCCGCGAGCCCGGACTGGTCGGTGCGGCAGGCCAGCCAGATGTAGTCGGCGTACGGGACCAGGCTGGTCCACATCTTCTGGCCGTTGATCACGTACTCGTCGCCGTCGGTGACGGCGGTGGTGCGCAGATTCGCCAGATCGGTGCCGGCGCCCGGCTCGGAATACCCGATGGAGAAATGCAGATCGCCTGCCGCGATCTTCGGTAGAAAGTACGCCTTCTGCTCGTCGGTGCCGTAGTGCATGATCGTCGGCGCCACCGAGTTGATGGTCAGAAACGGCACCGGTGCGCCCGCGATGGCGGCCTCGTCGGTGAAGATCAGCTGATCCATCATCGACCGGTTCTGGCCGCCGTATTCGGTGGGCCAGCCCAGGGCCAGCCAACCGTCCTTACCCATGCGCGACACGACGTCCCGGTACGCGTCCCCGTACTCGCCGGTGTCCATCCCCCGTCGCTTCGCTCGCCCCGCTTCGGTTCCCCCGACGAGCGCGGCCCGGCGTTCGGGGGTCATCAGGTCGCTGAAGTACGCCCGCAGCTCGCGCTGCAGGGCTTGCTGTTCGTCGGTGTAGGCGATGCGCACTCGGGGCTCCCACTCGTCATGTTCTGAAACACGTTCTAACGTGGATGTGTACAGCCCGTCAACTGATCCGCACCCGCGGAAGGAGTTCGAAATGCGAGTCAAGGCCGACTTCGACCTATGTGAGTCCAACGCCGTCTGTGTGGGGCTGGCCCCCGACATCTTCGACCTCGACGACGATGACTACCTGCAGATTCTTCACGAAGACGTGCCAGCCGAACATGAATCGGCGGTGCGGCAGGCGGTCGCCGGATGCCCCAAGGCGGCCCTGTCGATCGAGGAATGACCGAGCTGATTCGATGAAACCCCGAACACCCGACTGCGCTACTGTGCTAGAACAAGTTCTAGTTTGTGAGCGAGAGGGTGTTGCGGTGAGTACATCGCTGGGAAGCACGTCACTGGACGGCCGCGTCGCCGTCGTCACCGGAGCCGGTGGCGGCCTCGGCCGGGCCGAGGCAATCGGCCTGGCCGAGCGCGGCGCGACGGTCATCGTCAACGATCTCGGATCGTCGCTGGAACGCAGCGACGTGATCGACGTGGTCACGGCTGCGGGCGGCCGTGCGGTACCCGTCGCCGGCGACATCTCCGATTCGGCCACGGCCACCGAGATCGTGCGTACCGCCGTCGACGATCTCGGCTCGCTCGACATCGTCGTCAACAACGCCGGCATTACCCGCGACAAGATGCTGTTCAACCTCACCGACGAGGACTGGGATCTGGTCATAGCAGTGCACCTGCGCGGACACTTCCTGCTCACCCGCAACGCGGCCGCACACTGGCGCGCACTGTCCAAGCAGACCGGCGAGCCGGTCAACGGCTCGATCATCAACACCGCCTCGGAGGCGGCGCTGCTCGGACCGGCCGCGCAGGCCAACTACGGGGCCGCCAAGGCGGGCATCACCGCACTGACCGTCTCCGCGGCCCGCGGACTAGGGCGCATCGGGGTGCGCGCCAACGCGATCTGCCCGCGCGCCCGAACCCCGATGACCGCCGAGGTCTTCGGCGAGGCACCCGACGGCGCGGTGGACCCGCTGGCGCCCGAGCATGTGGTGCGGCTGGTTAATTTCCTCGCATCGGACGACGCCGAGAAGGTCTCGGGACAGGTCTTCGTGGTCTACGGTCCACAGGTGATGCTGATGGCGCCACCGACCGTCGAGGAGGTATTCGCGGCGGACGGGGACGCCTGGGATGCCGACGACCTGGCGAAGACGCTCGGTGAGCATTTTGCGGATCGTGACCCGGGCCGGATATTCTCAGCCCTCGACCTGATCAAGTGACCCAGACTGAGTGACCCACATCACGTCACAAGTGATAGGTTTCCTCTGATGTTCGTGGGGTGAAGGAGTACAGGTGGCTACTTTGTCGGTAGCGAAGCTAACGACACCGCTCGCGGGGGTGGGTGACTTCGTCGCCCTGGGGGTCGATTCGTTCCGTGAACTGTTCCGTCGTCCGTTCCAGTGGCGCGAGACCATCGAACAGTCGTGGGCGATCGCCCGCGTGTCGATGGTCCCCACCCTGCTGGTGGCGATTCCGTTCACCGTGCTGGTCAGCTTCACGCTGAACATCCTGCTGCGCGAGATAGGCGCCCAGGATCTGTCGGGCGCCGGCGCGGCCCTGGGCACCATCACCCAGATCGGTCCCATCGTCACCGTGCTGATCGTCGCCGGTGCCGGCGCGACCGCGATCTGCGCCGACCTAGGCGCCCGCACGATCCGCGAAGAGATCGACGCCATGAAGGTGCTCGGTATCAACCCGGTCCACCGACTCGTCGTGCCGCGTGTCATCGCCTCGACCGGCGTGGCGCTGCTGCTCAACAGCCTGGTGTGCACCATCGGCATCGGTGGCGGCTTCGTGTTCTCGGTGTTCCTGCAAGATGTGAACCCGGGTGCCTTCCTGGCCAACCTGACCCTGCTCACCGGCTTCGGCGAACTCATGATCTCGATGGTCAAGGCCGCCCTGTTCGGCCTGTTCGCCGGGCTCGTCGGCTGCTACCGCGGCCTGCATGTCAAAGGCGGCGCCAAGGGTGTCGGCGACGCGGTCAACGAGACCGTCGTCTACTCGTTCATGGCGCTGTTCGTCGTCAACGTCGTGGTCACCGCGGTGGGCCTGAAAGCAACCGCCGGCTGACCGATGGCAGACGCACAATTTCCCTACACCACCCGGCTCCGTGAGGCCCGCGTCGCGGCCAAACGCGCGGGCGAGGACTGGAACCAGATCGGTGACCAGGCGCTGTTCTACTGGGACGCGATCATCTCCATCCCCCGGGCGCTGCGCCTGTACAAGAAGGAGACTCTGCGGCTGATCGCCGAGATCTCGATGGGCACCGGCGCGCTGGCCATGATCGGCGGCACCGTTGTGGTGGTGGGGTTCCTGACCCTGTTCACCGGCGGCACCATCGCCGTGCAGGGCTATAGTTCCCTGGCCAACATCGGTGTCGAGGCGCTCACCGGCTTCTTCTCCGCGTTCATCAACGTGCGCATCGCGGTCCCGGTGATCTCCGGTATCGCCCTGGCCGCCACGATCGGCGCGGGTGCGACCGCGCAGCTCGGCGCGATGCGGGTCAGCGAGGAGATCGACGCTCTCGAGGTGATGGCGATCTCGTCGATCCCGTTCCTGGTGTCAACGCGGATCGTCGCCGGTCTGGTCGCGATCATCCCGCTGTACTCGCTGGCCTCCCTCGCCTCGTTCCTGGCCAGCCGGTTCGCCACCGTCTTCGTGTACGGCCAGTCGCCCGGCGTGTACGACCACTACTTCGACACCTTCCTGATCCCGTCGGACATCCTGTGGTCGTTCGTGCAGGCCATCGCGATGGCCGTCGCCGTGATGCTCATCCATACCTACTACGGCTTCAACGCCTCGGGCGGTCCGGTCGGTGTGGGTGTGGCTGTGGGTAATGCGGTGCGTGCGTCGCTGGTGGTGGTCGTGGTGATCACGCTGCTGACGTCGCTGGCGATCTACGGTTCCGACGGC
>NZ_CALLZT010000023.1:0-35019 GCF_937858515.1 uncultured Gordonia sp.
TTGGAGATAGACGGAAACGATGGCGATCACTGACATCCCCGAGTACGCGCACCTGTCCGAGTCGGACATCGAGGCGCTGTGCGTGGAGCTCGACGCGATCCGGGCGGACATCGAGGCCGACCGCGGCGAGCGCGACGCGCGCTATCTGCGCAATACGATCCGCTTCCAGCGAGGACTCGAACTCGCCGGGCGCGTACTGATCGCCGGTTCCACCAAGCGGTCACTCTGGTGGGCCGGCGCGTCGACGCTCGGCGTCGCCAAGATCGTCGAGAATATGGAACTCGGCCACAACGTGATGCACGGGCAGTGGGACTGGATGAACGACCCGGAGGTGCACTCCACCTCCTGGGAATGGGACATCACCGGCCCGTCGGCGCACTGGAAGCACACCCACAACTACATCCATCACAAGTACACCAACGTGCTCGGGATGGACGATGATGTGGGCTACGGCGTCCTGCGCGTGACCCGCGACCAGCGGTGGCGCCCCTACTACCTCGGCAACATCGTCTACAACACGCTCCTGGCGTTGCTGTTCCAGTGGGGTGTGGCCGTGCAGCACCTCGAGCTGGGCCGCAAGCGCAAGACCCCCGAGGCCAAGGCCGAGCTGCGGCGCGATCTGGCCGAGGTCGGCGCGAAGGCCGGCCGGCAGGTGGCCAAGGACTACGTGGTGTACCCGGCGCTCGTCGCGGCCACCACCGGCACCAAGGTCGGCCGTCGCCGGGCCTTCGCCAAGGCCGCCACGGCGAATGCGATGGCCAATGTCATCCGCAATGTGTGGACCAACGCGGTCATCTTCTGCGGGCACTTCCCCGACGGCGCCGAGAAGTTCACCAAGCAGGACGTCGACTCCGAGACCCAAGGTGAGTGGTACCTGCGGCAGATGCTCGGCAGCGCCAACTTCCGGTGCGGTCCGGTGCTGGCGTTTATGAGCGGCAACCTTTCGTACCAGATCGAGCACCATATCTTCCCGGACCTGCCGAGCAACCGGCTCGCCGAGATCTCCGTGCGGGTGCAGGCACTCTGCGACAAGTACGACCTGCCCTACACCACCGGCTCGTTCCTGCTGCAGTACCTCAAGTCGTGGCGCACCATCGCCAAGCTGTCGCTTCCGGACAAGTACCTGACGGCGACCCGCGACGACGCCCCTGAAACCGCCTCCGAGAAGCGGTTCGAGGGCGAGTTCCCCGAGGGTGTGCGCCTGCACAGCACCATCGATCCGGCCACCGGCCGCCGGCGCGGCCTTCGCTCGGCCATCGCCTCGCTGCGGGGCAAGGGCCGTAAATCGGAGGGCATCGTCACCAGGCAGGCCGCCTAGGGAGTGTCTGCCCAGCCGTCATAAACCCCACCGATACGCCGAGGCATCGACACTATTGTGATGCCTCGGCGTATCGGTGGGGTTCATGACAGGAGCCGTTGGGTGAGAGGAGGCTCGCAAGCCGGGCATCGAAGACTCAGGGCATACTTGTAGCAATGGCGATTTCCGATATCAACACCTACGCGCATCTCACCGATGCCGACGTCGAGGCTCTGGGACATGAACTCGACGCGATTCGTCGTGAGATCGAGGCGGACCGCGGTCTGCGTGACGTCCGGTACCTACACCGGACGATCAAGCTGCAGCGCTTCCTCGAACTCTCCGGGCGGGTCGTGCTGCTCGGCAGCAACCGCAGATCGCTGTGGCTGCTGGGGACCACCGCGCTCGGGCTGGCCAAGATCATCGAGAACATGGAACTCGGGCACAACGTGATGCACGGGCAATGGGACTGGATGAACGACCCCGAGGTCCATTCGACCACCTACGAGTGGGATATGGTGTGCGCGTCACCGCACTGGAAGCATTCCCACAATTACATTCATCACAAATACACCAACGTGCTCGGGATGGACGACGACGTGGGCTACAAGGTTCTGCGCGTCACCCGCGACGAACCGTGGGCACCGCGGCGGCTATTTCAGCCGATCTCCAACCTCGTGCTCGCCTCCACCTTCGAATGGGGTATCGGCCTGCACGATATCGGCCTCCGTGAGATCATCGACGGTGAAAAGCCGAAGGACGTGGGTATTCCGCAGCTGAAGCTGTTCGGGCGCAAGATCATTCGTCAGGTCGGCAAGGACTACGTACTTTATCCCGCGCTGACCGGACCCAATTTCTTCCACACGCTCACCGCCAATGCCACCGCAAATCTGATCCGCAATCTGTGGGCGTACGTGGTGATCTTCTGTGGCCATTTCCCCGACGGTGCCGAGAAATTCACGATCGACACTCTAGAACACGAGACGCAGGGTCAGTGGTATCTGCGGCAGATGCTCGGCAGTGCCAATTTTCATGCCGGTCCGGTGATGGCGTTCATGTCGGGCAACCTGTGCTACCAGATCGAACATCACCTTTTCCCCGATCTGCCGAGCAACCGGCTCGCCGAGATCTCGGTGCGGGTTCAGCAACTGTGCGAGAAGTACGACCTGCCCTACACCACCGGATCACTGCCGGTGCAGTACCTCAAGACGCTGCGCACCATCAACAAGCTCGCGCTGCCCGACCAGATGCTGCACGACACCGCCGACGACGCCCCCGAAACCGCGTCCGAGCGGCGCTTCGCCGCGCTCCCGAAGCCGCAGGGGCTGCGGATATCCGGCGGACTCAAGACGGCGATCGCGCAATCGCGTGAGCAGCGCAGGCAGCGCAAGGTCCGGAGGTAGCGGCGCTCCCGCGGGTGGGTAGGCTGGCCCGATGGGATCCGAGACCGTGGCAACCGTCCGTGATGCGATGCTGGAGCGCGTCTCCTGGCCCAAGGTGACCGACGACGCCCCCGACCACGACGAGCTCGTCGGCCTGGTCGCCGCGGCCGGCCGGGTCGCAGATCATGCAGGTCTCACGCCGTGGCGGCTGATCGAGTTGCGCGAGGACGACAGGGTTCGGCTCGGCGCCGCGTTCACCGAGGTCCTCGGTCACGACGGATCGGCGGACAAGCCGCTGCGCGCCCCGCTGCTCATCGCGATCGTGTCCAGCACCAAACCCCACCCCAAGGTTCCCGACTGGGAACAGGAAGCGGTGGCCGCCGGCGTCGGCCACGCGTTGAGCCTGCTGCTCGACGAAGCCGGCTACGGCGTCATCTGGCGCACCGGACCGTTCACCCACGCCGAACCCGTCGCCCGCCTACATGGCCTCGGCGAGAACGAAAAACTCCTCGGCTGGCTCTATGTCGGTGGCAAGCCCGACATGGCTCGTGCCGGCCACCCCGTCGACGCCGAACAGTTTCTCACCCGCCTGCCGGTATAGGCGGATCGGCTTCGGGATCGTCGGCGTGCTGCGTGCCCGAGGTGACCGCGATCAGCAATTGACGCACCGCCATCGCCCGGCGCAGCGAATGGCCCGACAACGCGTCGAGCGCGCATTCCGGGTCGGCCGGCGGGCCGAGATGTGAACAGCCACGCGGGCATTCGTCGATGGTGTCGCGCAGGTCGGCGAACGCGTCGACGATGTCGTCGGGGCCCACGTGGGCCAGCCCGAAGGACCGGATTCCAGGTGTGTCTACGACCCAGCCGTCACATTTCCCCGTCGCTTCGCTCGCCCCGTTTCCGTCCGGCAGTGGCAGGGCCACCGACTGGGTGGAGGTGTGCCGTCCCTTGCCGACTCCGGATACCACTCCGGTGGCCCGATCTGCCTCGGGGACAAGACGATTCACCAGCGTCGACTTGCCGACGCCGGAATGCCCGATCAGTGCGGTGATCTTCCCGGACAGTATCGCGGTCACCTCGGTGAGATCGTCGTCGCGGCCGGCGATGACCACCGGCAGATCCAGATCGGCGAATGCCGCGGCGAAGTCGGCCGGATCGGCCAGATCCGACTTGGTCAGACACAGGATCGGTGACAGTCCACCCACGTACGCGGCGGCCAGGGCACGTTCGACGAAACCGGTGCGCGGTGGCGGATCGGCCAGCGCCGTCACGATCAGCAGTTGATCGGCATTGGCGACGACGATCCGCTCATATGGATCGGTGTCGTCTGCAGTGCGCCGCAACACCGTCGAGCGATCGGCAACCTTCACGATCCGGGCGAGCGTGTCCTTGCGGCCCGTCAGGTCGCCGACGACGCCGACCTGATCGCCCACGACCACCGGTGTTCGGCCCAACTCGCGTGCCCGCATCGCCACCACCCGGCGGTCGGGGTCGCCGCCGATCACACACCCCCAGCGGCCCCGGTCCACCGACACCACCATCGCCTCGGCTGCATCATCATGTGCCGGACGGGTTTTCGTCCTCGGCCGACTGCCCTTGCCCGGCCGCACCCGAACATCGGACTCGTCGTAACTGGTCGCTGCTCGCCTCATTTCGCGGCTCGCGTCGAGGTTGAGGTGGTTGCGTCAGGTTCGAAAGGTCGCCGGACCCTTCGCGACCCTCGCTCCTTCGTCGCATCGGCCTCAGGGATCAAGATGTGTGGTTGGCTTGTTGTGGCTTTGGCCTCAGGGATCAAGATGTGTGGTTGGCTTGTTGTGGCTTTGGCCTCAGGGATCAAGATGCGTGGTTGCCTTGTTGCGGGTTTGGGCTTGAGGCGGCGTGACGGGCGTCTTGATCCCTGAGGAGCTGTCGGGCGAGCTTGCGAGCCGACTGCGACGCGTTGGGTCCGGTGAGATGGGGCTCCCAACGGCTGTACGACGGTCCTTGGAGAGATCAAGCGGCGCCTGCGATCATCTGGTGCCACATGGCGGGGAAGTCGGGGAGGGGTTTGGCGGGGGTCTCGATGTCGTCGACGTCGACATCGTCGGTGACCAGGCCGATGAGCGCGCCGGCGGTGGCCATGCGGTGATCGGCGTACGAGAGCCAGTGGCCACCGTGCAGCGGTGCGGGCTCGATGCGCAGGCCGTCGTCGGTTTCGGTGACCTTGCCGCCGAGCCGGTTGATCTCGGTGGCCAGCGCCTCCAGCCGGTTGGTTTCATGCCCGCGCAGGTGCGCAATCCCCGAGAGCACCGACGTGCCGTCGGCCAGGGCCGCTAGGGCCGCGATGGTCGGGGTCAGTTCGCCGATGTCGTGCAGGTCGATACTGATGGGGGACAGTCGGTCCGGGCCGTCCACCGTCAGCAGACCGCCGGAAAGCGTTACTTCACAACCCATGTCGCGCAGCACGTCGGTGATCTGGGCACCCGGCTGGGTGGTCACGGCGGGCCAGTATGGAACGGTGACGGTCCCACCGGTGGCAGCGGCGGCCGCCAAAAACGCTGCGGCATTGGACAAATCGGGTTCGATAACCCAGTCGACGGCCTTGATCGGCCCGGGCGCCACCCGCCACGTGTTGGCTTCGGAGGTGTCCACCGCCACCCCGGCAGTCCTGAGCATGTCGACGGTCATGTCGATGTGCGGCGTCGACGGCACCGGCTTGCCCACATGATGCACGGTGACACCGTCGTCGAACCTCGGCGCCGACAGCAGCAGCCCCGACACGAATTGCGACGACGCCGATGCGTCGATGGTCACCGCGCCACCGGCGGCGCGGCCGGTGCCGTTGACCGTGAACGGCAGCGCGTCGCCATCGACGTCCACCCCCAGCACCCGCAATGCGCCGAGGATCGTCGACTGCGGCCGGGATCGTGCCTGCTCGTCGGCGTCGAAGCGGACCGGTCCGTCGGCGAACGCGGCGACCGGCGGCAGGAATCGCATGACCGTGCCGGCGAGACCGCAGTACACGTCGGCGCCGTGCAGCGGGGCAGGGGTCAGGGTGACGGTCGTGGGGGTCTCACCCGACTCGATGTCCACCCCCAGCGCCGCGAGCGCGCCGAGCATGAGGTCGGTGTCGCGGCTGCGCAGTACCCCGCGCACCGTCGAGGGCCCGTCGGCCAGTGCCGCCAGGATCAGGGCGCGATTGGTGATGGACTTGGATCCGGGCAACTCGACGGTCGCCGTCACCGGCCCGGTGACCCTGGGGGCACGCCATACTGTCATTCGTTCAGTCTGTCATCACCGGGTATTCCGCTACGTCCGCAGGTCGCGGCGCAGCGGATGGTCCTCGGGGATCTCGACGACGATCAGCGTGCGGCCGTCGGGGTCGGCGATGTGCATCTCGATCAGGCCCCACGGTTCGGTGACCGGTTCGCGGGTCACGGTCACGCCGGCGTCGCGCAGTTGCTTCTCGGTGCCTGCGATGTCACGGACCTGCAACCACAGTGCCGCCCCGGACGTGCCGACCTGTTCGGCCGACATGTGTCCGGGCACCTCGATGAACCCGGACCCGGCGTGGAAGACGATCCCGCCGGGATACTCGCGGGCCACCGCGAGGCCGAGCTGGTCGCGGTAGAACCGTTGCAACCGAACCGGGTCGGGCGAGCGCAGCAGGACCCGACTGATCAGGACCTCCATCCGCTCACCTGCCCTCGGTGGCGCCACCGCTGCCACCCACGGCATGGCCCCGGTCGATGGGTGCCGACGTGCGCGCGGCATCGTAGATCGCCTTCTCCCGGGTGATGCGATCCGTCTCACCGATCGGCTTGGCGTCGCCGAATGCGAACGGCGACTCCTGCTCGTAGGTGTGCGGAACGTCCGGGTCGGGTTCGGGCGCGGGCTGGGGATGATCTGAGCTGGACATACCTTCCACGATAGGCGTCACTGGCTGCCGCGTTTGGAGAAGTCGCCGTGGGTGTAGCCGTCCCACTTCTCGAACAGCCGCAACACCTTCGGATCACCGAGGCTCTTGATCCAGTCGCACAGTTCCTTGGGTGCCGACGGGTTGGTGACGATGAACGGGTGCAGACCCTCGTCCCGTTGCGCCAGGTACCGCAAGGTCTCCTCGGTGGTCGCCGGGTCGGCGGCCAGCAGTGCGTCGCGGGGGTCGAACGCCGGGCCGCGCGGGGCGTCGGAGGCCGACGGCGCGACATCGATCTCGCCGGTGTTGTGGTAGTCGACAGGGTCGATCGAGGTGGATTTGGTGTTGAGCAACAGGTTCAGGATGATCGCGCACAGTGCGCCCGCCGAGATGCCCGAGTGGAAGATGGTCTGGAACCAGTCCGGGAACTGGTGGTACAGGTCCAGTTTCACGTTCACCGGCTCGTCACCGGAACGGTCGGTGTAGTACAGGCTCGCCTCGGTCAGCAATGCCACACCGATCGAGATGGCCACCACCAGGATGTTGGTGTTGTTGAACTTGACCTTGGACAGGGTCCGGATGCCGCTGGCCGCGACCATGCCGAACAGTGCGACACCGGCGCCGCCGAGCACCGGCTGCGGGATGCCCTCGACGATCGCGCCCATCTTGGGTAGCAGACCGAAGATCACCAGGATGGCGCCGGCGCACGTCGCGACGTGCCGGGTCCGCACGCCGGTGATGGCCACCAGACCGACGTTCTGCGCGAACGCGGTGTACGGGAACGTGTTGAACACGCCGCCGAGGACGGTGCCCAGTCCGTCGGCGCGCATACCGTCGGCAAGTTTCTGCGGGGTGATCTTCTTGTCGACGATCTCGCCGACGGCGACGATGTCGCCGGTGGTCTCGGTCATGATCACGATGGCGACGATGATCATCGAGATGATGGCGCTGAGCTGGAACTCGGGCAGACCGAACTGGAACGGCTGGGGAATGCCGACCCAGGCGTTCTCGCCGACGGCATCCCAGTTGGGCAGGCCGAACGGAATGGAGATCAGGGTGCCGATGATCAGGCCGAGCAGCACCGACACCCGGCGGATCGAGTCGGGCGCAAACCGTTCGATGGCCAGGATGATGACCAGCGTGCCGAAACCGAACGCGATCGCCTTGGGCTCACCGAAGTCCTCGCCCTTGGCGGTTCCGCCGCCGAACCAGCCGGCCGCCACCCGCATCAGTGACACACCGATGATCACGATGATGGTGCCGGTCACCAGCGGCGGGAAGAATCTGACCAGCTTTCCGATGACCGGAGCCATGACGATCATGAAGACACCCGAGGCGATCACCGCGCCGTAGATGGCGGTGATGCCGTGGCTGGTGCCGATGGTGATCATCGGGCCGACGGCCGCGAACGTCACACCCTGCATCAGCGGCAGTCGCACACCGAATCGCCAGAATCCGACCGACTGGATCAGCGTGGCGATGCCGGCCACGAACAGGTCGGCCATGATGAGGTGGACGATGTCGCCCTCTTCGAGCTGGCCGGCGCTGACCATCGCGCCGCCGACGATGAGCGGAACCGCCACCGCGCCCGCGTACATCGCGAGGACATGCTGCAAGCCGAGCGGGAACAGTTTGATGAACGGGGGGATCTCGTCAACGGGATGCGGGGTCGCTTTGCCGTTTTTGATCATGTCGAGGACAGCCATGGGAATGGTGTACGGCCGCGTTGTTT
Organism: uncultured Gordonia sp.; assembly: GCF_937858515.1. Classification (NCBI taxonomy): domain Bacteria; kingdom Bacillati; phylum Actinomycetota; class Actinomycetes; order Mycobacteriales; family Gordoniaceae; genus Gordonia; species uncultured Gordonia sp. The sequence continues at coordinate 8,307 of NZ_CALLZT010000023.1, forward strand.
CGGCCGCACCGCTCGCACGTGACGTCGGTGTTTCCCGCGGAATATATTGCCCGCGGGCGCGTCGCACCGTCGGCGACCATGACTGGCAGACCCGGGTGATAGGGTGTTTGACCATTCCGGGATGCGGCGATGAGCAGTGGCGATCCGCTGTCCCCTGACCGGTAGACGGCGCACGACGCAGGGCATGCGGACGCATGACGGGACCTGACAGACGGCAACCTGACAGATGACCCTGAGATATGACAGAGCGGAGCAGCCGTGCAGATGACCGATGCCTTTGACCTCGACTGGGCGGGTCTGCGCCGTATTCCGCAGCAGGCACGCAGCCGCGAGCGGCTGATGCAGGTGCTGGCCGCGGCCGACCGCATCCTCGTCGCCGAAGGCCCGGCGGTGCTGACCACCACCCGCGTCGCCGAGGAGGCGGGCGTGTCGGTGGCCTCGCTGTACCAGTATCTGCCCGACCGGGACGCGATCATCGAGACCCTGGCCGAAACCTATCTGCATCGTCTGGAGAACCGGATGAACGGGCTGCTCCGGTCGGCGGGTCAGCGGACGTGGTCCGATCCGGTCGGAATCCTGTTCGACGCGTTCGTCGACGCCTACCGCTCCGAGGACGGCTTCCGGGCGTTGTGGTTCAGCCGGTCGCTGACGGATGCGACGCAGGCGGCCGACCGAGAACACAAGCGGCGGATGGCCGAGATGCTGCGCCAGATCCTGATGCAGCAGGGCATCCCGGATTCGCTGCGGCTCGACGTGGTGGCCCGGTCGGCGCATCTGGTGGCAGACACCATGCTGCAGGAGGCTTTTCGTACGGATCCCGACGGCGATGCGGCGCTGATCGAGGAGGCCAAGACGATCCTGCGCGGCTACCTGCGTGAATACCTGGCCACAGCGGAGTTGTAAGACGGTGTCATGCGGTGGATCCGAGCCAGGTCCTGGCTCGGATCCACCGCACAGTCACCGGTGCAGAAACGGCTCGATGAGGCCGGGTGAGATCTCGGCGGCCAGTGCGCTTGCGTCGTCGCCGTGGATGTCGACGATGCGGTAGGCCTCGGTGCCGGCGGCGCTGGCCGCGACCAGGGTGACCAGCCCCTGACGACGCTGGAACCACGACGCGCGTACCGACCAGCCGATGATGCCGTCGTCGTGCAGCAGGTAGCGTTGCCGGGCGGCTGTCGGCGGTGCGATCACGAGTGAGTGGTCGGTGAGCCGGTGGCCGAGGTTGCGATAGCGCAGTTCGCCGAGCGCGGCGCCCGCGCACGCCAGCACCACGAGGCCGGTGATGGCCACTGTGAGCGGTAGCCATCCCAGCGCCCACGCGATGAGCGGGATCACTGATACGGCCAAGGCACTCGCGACGGTGCGGGTGATGCGGCGGCGCCGAGCGGCCGGTGGGTGCGGTTTCAGCGCTCCATGATCGCCAGGTCGATCTGGAATGGTGTGTTGCGGCGGGAATTGGGCGGCATCACCGCCTGCTCCGAACACCGCCCGGCCGACGCGTCCGACCACTTCGGTGGGTGTCAGGGGCAGTAGTAGCGGCTGCTTGTCCGCACCGGTCGCGATGGCATGCAACCGGGCCCCTCGTAACGGCCGCATCAGCGGTGGCTCGTGAATGCGGATGCCGCGGATCCGCTTCTCATCCAGTGTCGTCGACGTGGTGGTGAGTAGGCCTCGTCGTATTCGGAGCGTGCCGTCGCGATGCCGGGACAGCAGGAAATGACCGAACTCGAACAGGTAGGACAGCACCGACGCCGCGGCTCCGAAGACGATGACCGCGACTGCGATGCTCACTGTGAGAGATATCGACAGGTCGCTGGGCAGATCCCACGACCCCGACCTTTCCTCGTCCGGCCGGGCGACTTCATAGGCCAGTCGCGCACCGATCATGAGAGCCGCCGCGGCGACGGTGAAGCCGAGGTTCGAGAACGCCGCGAAACGCAACCAGCGCGGTTCGAAACCGGCGAGGGGGACAGCGACGTCCGGGGCTTGGCCGTTATCGGGGCTGTCGGGGTCGGCGGTGTCGGGGGCGGCGGGTGTTCCGGTGGGCATGAGATAGTCGCGCAGCGCGATCGCGTATTGCTTGCGGACGCAGTACAGCACCACCGCTGACGACGACGCGTCGGCACCGGTTCTGATTGTCACCGTTTCCAGGCCGAGCACGCGGTTCAGCGGTGACGCGGTGGTCTCGACGCTGCGGATGCGGTCGCGGCGCGCGGTGGCCGCTTTGCGCCTGATCACGCCGCTGCGGACCCGGACGTGCTGGTCGGTGACCTGGTAGGTGGTGGCCAGCCATATCGGCACCGCGGCGACCACCGCGGCCAGTGCTCCCACGACAATGGGCACGATGCCGGGAATGCCCAGGAAAAGACTGGCCAGGCCGACGACGACGCCGAGAAACTGGGGTACCCGCCCGGGCGTCTCCTCGAGCATCATCCAGGCGGACAGACGATGCCAGTCGCCCGGGCCGTCGACCCGGGGTGTCTGCGGATCAGGTTGCGTCACCGGTGTGCCTCGCAGTGGCGATGGTGAGGTCGGCGGCCACCTGCGCGGCGGCCGCCGCATCGAGTCCGGCGATCCGGATGGTGCCGGCGGACGACGCGGTCGTCACGGTCACCGTGGCCAGTTTCAGGAGTTGTTCGAGCGGACCCGCTTCGGTGTCGACCACCTGGATTCGGGCGATCGGGATGATCACGGCGTGTCGGTTGAACCAGCCGGACTGGGTATAGACGGCGTCGGCGGACACCTCCCACCGATGGAATCGGTACCGCCACGCGGGCACCACCGCGACGAAGAAGGCGAGAACCAGGACCGCGGCAGCCAGCGTCAGGATCGGTATCCACCAGAACTCACCGGAGAATGCCGCCGCGATCAGCGCGCCGATCGCCACCGGCGCGGCAACGATCAGCGGAACGATCCGCCACAGAGTCTTGGCCCGCGGATCGACCCGGTGGGCCGGTTCCCGCAGGCTCGGGTGCACCGGGGATGTCGGTGTGGTTTCCATCACACACCATTATGGCGTCAGGAAGGGCGACTCCCGTGTCGCCCGTAGGGATGATCCCGCACGACCCCGACGCCCAGATTCGTCCTACATGGCGTTCCGTGAGGCACTATTCCATCGCGGAACGCCATGTCACCGGAAATTGTCCGGGTCAGCTGATGGTGATGCCGCCGTCTACGGGGATGGTCTGGCCGACTACGTAGCCGGCGGCGGGGGAGGCGAGCCAGATGGCGGTGGCGGCCAACTCCTCGGGGTCGCCGGTGCGTTGAAGGACGATGCGGGTGTTCTGGGCTTCGAGGTAGCCGGGCGGGTAGGCGTCGGTCATCTCGCTGGCGAAGAAGCCGGGGGCGATCGCGTTGACGCGGATGCCCTTCCGGTGTCCCCACTGCTGGGCCAGGTCGCGGGTCAGGCCGATCACGCCGGCCTTGCTGGAGGCGTACGCGGCCTGCGGGAGGCCGGCGGTTGTGATGCCCAGGACGCTGGCGATGTTGACGATCGCGCTGCCCGGCTTCATGATTCGGCCGCACGACTGGGCCATCCAGTAGCTGCCGTTCAGGTTCAGGTCGACGACCTGCCGGAACTGGTCGGGGGTTTCGCGGGTCGCCGGCACCGCGGTGCCCACGCCGGCGTTGTTGATCAGGATGTCGACGTGGCCGAACTCGGCCATCGCGGCGTCGACGACGGCCTGGCACTGCTCGGGATCGGTCACATCGGTCTGCACCGGCAGAGCCTTGCGGCCGGCGGCCTCGACGAGTTTGGCGGTGTCGGCGAGCTTCTCGACGCGCCGGGCGGCGAGCACCACGTCGGCGCCGGCCTCGGCGAATCCCTTCGCGAACGCGACGCCGAGACCCGACGAGGCGCCGGTCACGATCACGACCTTGTCGGTGAGGGAGAACCTGTCCAGAATTGTCATTGTGTCGGTTGACCTTTCGGGGTGTGGTGGATCAGAACCAGTCGGGTGAGGCGTCGAGGGTGGTGCGGTCTCCCGCGGCCACCAGATCGAACATCGGTCCCGTCTTGGGCAGCTCGTACCTGAAGAAGTATTGCGTCGCGGCTCGCTTGCCGTCGTAGAAATCGCCTTCTTTGCCCGCGGCGGCAAGGAATTGTTCCAGCCACAGCCAGGCCAGGACGGTGTGTCCGGTGGCCTCCAGGAACGCGGTGGCGTTGGCGAGCGCGACGGCAGGATCGCCGGCGGCCCACGCGGCCATGACGGTGGCGGGGATCCGGTCGGCGCTGGCGCGCAGCGTGGCGGCGTAACCGGCGGCGTCGCCTCCGGCGGCGGTGGCCCGCTCGATGGTCTCGGTGATGGTCTCGACCAGCGCCCGCAGCCCGGCGCCACCCTTCATCGTGAACTTGCGGCCCAGCAGGTCGATGGCCTGCACACCGTGCGTGCCCTCGTGAATCGGGTTGAGCCGGTTGTCGCGGTAGCACTGCTCGACGTCGAACTCCTTGGTGTACCCGTAGCCGCCGAGCACCTGGATCGCCAGATCGTTGGCGGTCAGGCACCACTGCGACGGCCAGCTCTTACTGATCGGCGTGATGACGTCGAGAAGCAGTGCGGCACGGGCGCGTTCGTCGTCATCGGTGGCGGTCGCGGCGCGGTCGACCAGGGTCGACGACCAAAGTCCTAGCGCCAGACCGCCTTCCACGTACGACTTCTGCGCCAGCAGCATCCGCTTGACGTCGGGATGTTCGATGATCGCCACTGGCTTGGACGCGGGATCCTTCGAGTCGACGGGACGGCCCTGCACGCGGGTCTTGGCGTACTCCAGCGACTGCAGGTAGCCGGCGTAACCGATTGCGGTGGCCAGGAATCCGACCCCGATCCGGGCCTCGTTCATCATGTGGAACATGTAGAACAGCCCCTTGTGCTCCTCACCCACGAGGTAGCCGACCGCACCGGATTCGTCGCCGACGGGGAAGGTGCCGTCACCGAAGTTGAGCAGGGTGTTGGTGGTGCCGCGCTGGCCCATCTTGTGATTCAGGCCCACCAGAGCGACGTCGTTGCGGGTGCCGTCTTGCAGGACCTTCGGCACGATGAACAGCGAGATGCCCTTGACACCCGGTCCGCCGCCCGGCGCCTTGGCCAGCACCAGATGCACGATGTTCTCGCCGAGTTCGTGATCGCCGGCCGAGATCCACATCTTGGTGCCCGACACCCGGTAGGTGCCGTCGCCGACGGGGGTGGCCTTGGTGGTGATGTCCGACAGCGACGATCCGGCGCCCGGCTCCGACAGGCACATCGTGCCGAAGTAGCGGCCTTCGAGCATCGGGCGCACCCACGTGTCGATCTGCTCGGGGGTGCCGTACTCGGCGAGCAGGTTGGCGTTGCCGACGGTCAGGAACGTGTACGACGACATCGCCGGGTTGGCGGCCTGGAACCAGGTCATCGCCGCCTGGTGGACGGTGGAGGGCAGGCTGCCGCCGTCGAGTTCCTCACCGAACGGTCCGGCGATCAGTCCGGCGGCGAGGAACTCGCGTACGCCGTCGGCGGTGGCGTCGGGCAGGACCACCTTGCCGTCGTCGCCGACATAGGGCTCGTTCTGGTCCAGGAGCTTGTTGAACGGCGCGTACTTCTTGATCGCGATGTCCTGCGCCAGGTCCAGGACGGCGTCGAAGGTGTCCTTCGAGTGGTCGGCGTAGCGCTGCGCCTTGGTGAACTGCTCGACATCGAGCCACTCGTACAGCAGGAAGTCGAGGTCGCGGCGGGAGATCGGGTCGGCCATGAAAACTCTCCTCGGGAGGATCTTGCGTCAACTAAGCGATCGCTCATAAAATGAGCACTCGCTTATGATGCACCTCACGACGGCTCCGGTCAATCACGACCCGGACGCAAGGTGCGCGTGGATCGCCGAGGGAGGCGCGATGGGACAGCTCGACGTGGAGGCCGCGTATGCGGCGCCGCTGGTTTCGGACTCGCCGGCGGCCACCAGGATGCGCCGGGCCGCGGTGGAGATGTTCGCCCGCGACGGCTTCGGCGGTACGTCGACCCGGCAGATCGCCAAACATCTCAACCTGAGCCCGGCCGCGATGTACCCGCACTACAAGTCCAAGGAAGAGCTGCTGTACGCGATCGCGGTAGACGGGCACGGGCAGATCCTGGACGAGTTGCGCTCGGTTGATGCGGATACAGCAGGGGGTCCCGAGCAACGTCTGCAAGCGGTGGTCGCCGCGTTCGCCTGCTGGCAGGCCCGCCACCACGAACACGCCAAGGTGGTGCAGTACGAGTTGCACGCGCTGGCGCCCGAGCACTACCGGGTCGTGGCCGCGATGCGCCGAGACACCGTCGACATCATCGAAACTATTGTCCGGCAAGGAATCCGGGACGGGGTGTTCACCGTCGAGCATCCTGACGACGCGGTACTGGCCATCTCTTCCCTCTGCGTCGACGTCTGCCGTTGGTTCCCGAGCCGGACTCACTCAGATCCGGTCGCGCTCGGCACCGCTTACGCGGAGCTTGCCCTGCGCATGGTGACGTGACCGGACAAAAACCGCCCCCCACAGGTCCGACGCTCGCGATAGGGCATCGAGCACGCCGTGACGGGCGGTTCTTGTCGGTACAGTCGCAAGTATGCAGATCAGGGGAGTGGACCCGGCGTCGGTCGTGGATAAGCTGCGCGATCCGGGACTGATGGACAAGCTGCGGCGGCGCGAGATCATCTACCTGATCGCACCGTCGGGGTACCCCAATTACGGGGATGAGCTGATCGCCCGCGCCTGGCTGCGGTACCTCTCCAAGGAACGGCCTCGGGCGACGGTGGTGCTGGACTGCCATTCACCCGGTCAGGCGACGCTGCTGTTCCGGGGCATCCATCCGCGCACGATCTTCGTCGACACGATCTGGAAGCTCACCGTGCACGCCGGCGGATTGTCGGGGGATGTGGACGGTACCGACGGCCTCGATCCGGACCGACCGTGGGAATGGGTGGCGTCGGCAGCCACCGAGTTCGGGCACGCGCCGGGCCTGGCCGAAGGCGTCGACCTGTTTCGGCGGGCGGCGTCGGTGCACCTGCTCGGCGGCGGTTACGTTAACAACGTGTGGCCCTACCAGGTTTCGCTGGTGTCGGCGGCCGCCGCGCTCGCCCGATCCACCGGCGCACGTGCGTACGCGACCGGGCTGGGACTGATGCCGACCGTCGACGAGCCTGCGCTGGCGGCGCTGCGCGATGCGGCGGGTGCTTTCAGCCTGTTCGACGTGCGGGACACCGCGTCGGCGGCGGCACTGGGCGACGACGCACGACTCGGCGGCGACGACGCCTGGCTCGCGTGGGGTGAACGGCGACTGCTCAGCCGACGGCCCAAACCCGTGTCCGGCGGGGTCACGCTGTGTATCCAGGCCGATCTCACCGACGATTTTGCGGCCTTCGGGCAGACCGGCGTCGATGCCCTCGCCGAGGTGGTGCGCCGTACGCTCGACTCCTGGGACGTGCCCGGGTCGGCAGTGACCGTGGTGGAAGGTATTCCGGGTAAGGACATGACAGTTCCGGTGAAACTCGCTGACCGACTTAAGGGTTCGACGTCGGTGTCGTTCCTCGACATCTGGCGGCGCGGGCTGCCCGCCGGGCGTGGCGACACCTGGATCAGCACCCGCTTCCACCCGCACCTGATCGCCGCTGCGGCAGGCGATTCCGGTGTCGCACTGGTGCCCCGGCCCGACTACTACGCCACCAAACACTCCTCGCTCGCCGACATCGGTTCCCGTTGGACGATCGCCGACGACCCCGAACAGATCCCGGACCGGCCCACCGCCGGCGGTTTCCCCCCCGCCCACCGCCTCCGCGCCGTAGACGCCAAACGCGCGGTGGCGGCGGGATTGGACGGCCGCAAACGGGTTCGGGGTTAGCGGCGAGTTCGAGGTGGGTGCGTGAGGTGTCGAAAGGTCACCTGACCCAACGCGTCCCTCGCTCCTGCGTCGCGTCGGCCTCAGGGATCAAGATGGTGGTTTGATCGTGTGTCGCGTCGGGCTTGGGGTCGAGATGGTGGTTTGATCGTGTGTCGCGTCGGGCTTGGGGTCGAGATGGTGGTTAGTTTCTGTGTTGTGTCGCCTCGGGGGTCAGGATGGTGGCCGGATTCTGTGCGCTTTGACTTCGGGTTCGAGGTGGTGGTTGCGTTGGAACGGTTTTGGGGTGGGGGACGCTTCTTGATCCCTGAGGGCGATGCGAGGAACGAGCGAGCGTCTCGAAGGGTCCGGTGAGGTGAGGCTCTCAACGGGTGAACCGGGCTAGCCGGGAGATACCTTCGGCCAGTTCAGATTTGCCGACCGAATAGGAGAGGCGGACGAACCGCTCCGCTCCGGCGACGCCGAAATCCTTTCCGGGAGTGAGGGCCACGTGTGCCTCGGTGAGGGCGCGGTCGCAGAACTCGGAGGCGGTCATGCCGGTGGAACCCACGTCGATGTAAACGTAGAACGCACCGTCGGGGACGACCGGGACGTCGAGCCCGATCTCGGCCAGGCCGTCGAGGACGAGTTTGCGGCGCTCCCGGAACTCCGTGCGACGCGCCTCGGCGACGGCCAGCGACTCGGGGGAGAAACACGTCAGCGCCGCGAATTGTGACGGCGTGGGTGGGCATATGTAGTAGTTCTGCTCCAGCCGCTCGAACACCTCCACGAGGCCGTCGGGAACGATCGCCCAGCCCAGCCGCCACCCGGTCAACCCGAAGTATTTCGAAAAGCTGTTGATCACAATCGCTTCCGGGTCGGAGGCGAGTACGCTGCGCGGTGGCAGCCCGCCATCTCCGTCGGCCAGGCCGAGGTAGATCTCATCGATGATCCGCCAGCCTCCGCGGGAGCGGGCGACGTCACAGATCGCGGCCAGCTCGTCCGCGGGTACCGATGTTCCGGTCGGATTGGACGGCGACGCCACCATCACGCCCCGCGTCGCCTCCGACCACGCCGTCGATACGCCGTCCGCGGTGAGCTGGAACCTGTCGGCCGCGGTGGTCGGGATCAATCGCACCGTGCCGCCGAAACTTTCGGCGAACTGCCGGTTGCACGGATACGACGGATCGGCGATCAGCACCTCGTCGCCCGGGTCGACGAGCGCCGCGCACGCCATCAGCAGTGCTGCCGACGCACCCGACGTGACCACCACCCGCCGCGCCGGCACCTCACACCGGAAATGTTCGGAGTAGAACCGGGCGATTGCCTCCCGCAACGCGGGCAACCCGAGGGCGTCGGTGTAGGGGAGCGGCCGGCCGTCGCACAGCTCACGCGCGGCGGCCAGGAACTCCGGCGGTGCCCCGAAGTCGGGTTCGCCGATGTTGAACCGGATCACGTCGTGTCCGTCGGCGATCAGTTCGGCCGCCCGCCGCCCGTACTCCATCGCATAGAACGGACTGATCGCCGAGGCACGACGCGAAATCCTCATGCGGGCGATTGTGTCAGGTCGGGGCCGTACCCTGATTTAACCCCCAAACCCGCGTCTCAGGGTGTTGCCGGCGGCGGCGTACCGGCATCGTGGAGTCATGAACACATCAACGCAATTCAACACATCCACCGGTGGTGGCCTGGGCTTCTGGAAGATCCTCGCCATCATCGCCGTCATCCTCATCGCCTGCGCGGTGATCGTCCCGATCCTCAAGGGGCTGTTCTGGGTCGCGCTCATCGGACTCGCCCTGTACGGCGGATTCATGCTCTTCGGCAAGTCCGGTCAGTAGCATCGGGACAACCGACTCTTGGAGGTAGGCACGTATGTTGGCACTGGGATTCTTCGGCTGGATCATCATCGGCGGACTCGCCGGGTGGATCGCGGGCAAGGTCATGGACGATAAGAAGGGATTCATCCTGAACATCGTCCTGGGCATCGTCGGCGGCGTCCTCGGTGGCTGGCTGCTCAAACTCCTCGGCTTCGACGTCGAGGGTGGGGGACTGATCTTCAGCTTCGTCACCTGCCTGGGTGGTGCCTGCCTGGTGCTCTGGCTTGCCAAACTCCTCAACGCACGATCGCGGAGATAGCGGGTCCGTACGTGACCCGCGATACCGCCCCGTGATCGGACAGGGCGAGTGACGCCGACCATTCTGCGACGGCTCGCCGACGTCGTCGGTGCTGCGCACGTCATCACCGACGACGACACCCTTGCCGGATATCTCGCCGACTGGACCGGCCGGTGGACCGGTGTCGCCGACGCCGTCGTCCGGCCCCGCACCACCGAGGAGGTGGCCGCGGTGATCACCCTGTGTGCCGCCGACGGGGTGTCGGTGTGCGTGCAGGGTGGCAACACGGGCCTCGTCGGCGGTTCGGTCCCACCCGCGGCCGGCGACTCACCGACGCTCGTCACCATCGTGCTCAGTACCGCCCGCATGACCGATCTCGGCGACGTTGATGCGACCGGCCGCTGCGTCGGCGCCCAGGCGGGTGCGACCGTCGCCGCCATCGACCGGCACGCCGCCTCGCATGGCCTGCGCTTCGGTATCGACCTGGCCGCGCGCGAGTCGGCGACCGCCGGCGGGGTGGTGGCCACCAACGCGGGCGGTATCCGGATGATCCGGCACGGCAACACCCGCGGCCAGGTGCTGGGTATCGAGGCGGTGCTCGCCGACGGCTGCATCCTGCGCCGCTGGTCGCCACTGATCAAGGACAACGTCGGCTACGACCTGCCCGGCCTGCTCGCCGGCAGCGAAGGCACGCTCGCGGTCATCACCGAGGTCCTGTTCGCGCTGGTCACCCCGCCCGCGGCGACGACCGTCGCGGTGCTGGCCATCGACCGGGTGGCCGCAACCACCGAACTGATCGCCGCCGCCTCGCGACGCGGGCTGATCGTCGAGGCCGCCGAGATCATGACTGCCGCCGGGATCGACCTGGTCCACGAGTACGGCGCACGCCGACCCGTCGCCGAGCCCGCCCCGTTCACGTTCCTCATCGAGGTGTCCGGTTCCGGGACCGTCGACGAGGAACTGTTCGCCGCGATCGAAGGCATCGACGGTGTGCGTGGCGCCGTCGCCGAACCCGGTCCCGCGACCGCCCTGTGGGCCGCCCGCGAAACGCACACGGAATCGATCGCCCGGTCCACCACCACCCCGGTGGTGAAACTCGATGTGTCGGTACCGATCCGGGCACTACCCGAGGCCTTCGACAGATTCACCGTGGTCCCGGCCGACCTCGGCGTGCAAGGCCGTCCGATCCTGTTCGGCCACGTCGGCGACGGCAATATCCACGTCAACTACCTCGACGTCCCCTGCGCCGACGAACACCGTGTCACCGAGGCCGTGTTCGCCGTCGTCGCCGACCTCGGCGGCAGTATCTCCGCCGAACACGGCATCGGCCGCGCGAAAGCCGCATGGATCGGGCTGGGCCGCACCGACGTCGACATCGTTGCGATGCGCACCGTCAAAACCGCCCTCGACCCACAGAACCTGCTCAACCCCGGCGTCCTCTTCGGCTGACCAAGATGGAATCGAGGTGTCATCGCGGCCAACACTTGTGTTCCACCCACCGGTGCGACGGTTGATCGCCCGACACGACGGGCAGATTCCTGCGACGATAGTCGGGTGAACACCGTTGACCGTGCGCGGCTGGTGGAACTGGCCGGCCGACTGGGCGTCGCCGACAGCTATGTGGGCTGGGACAAACTCGACCATGAGGTGGCCACCGACACCCTGATCAAAGTTCTTGCCGCGCTGGGCGTCGACACCGAATGCCCGGATTGGGTGGATGCCGCGCTCGACGATGCCGACGCTGACGGCTGGCGGGCCTTCTTGCCCGCGGTGACTGTCGCCATCGAAGGTTCCGGACACTGGTTCTACGTGCATGTGCCACACGGGGATCCGGTGAGCGTGTGGATCACCACCGAGGATGGCGAGTCGGTGCCGGCGGCGCAGGCCGAGCACTGGGTGGACCCACGTGAGGTCGACGGTGTGCTCACCGGACGGGCCACTTTCATCGTTCCCGCCGGCCTCGGTGTCGGCTACCACACGCTGCACGCGCAGAACCCGGCCCGCGACGAGACCGTTGAGGCGCCGCTGATCGTCACACCCGCCCGGCTGACCACCGCCGATGCGCTCGGCGACCGACAGCGCTGGGGGCTGGCGATCCAGCTGTACTCGACCCGTTCCGAACAGTCCTGGGGTGTGGGCGATCTCGGTGATCTGGCCCGAATCTGTGAGATCGCGGGCACCGGATACGGCGCCGACTTCGTCCAGATCAACCCGCTGCATGCGGCCGAACCCGCACCGCCGGTGGAGGATTCACCGTATCTGCCGACCACGCGGCGGTTCGTCAACCCGCTCTACATCCGCGTCGCCGACATCGCCGAGGCTGACCGGCTCCCCAAGAAGGCCCGCAAGAAGCTGAGCAAAGTCGCCGCGGAGTTCGCGCCGATCAATACCTCGCCCCGCAAACTCAAACGGAATAAGTCGTTCCGGTGCAAGCTGTTGTGGCTCAACAAGATCTACGACGCGGGCCGTTCCGCCGAGCGAGAAGCGGACTTCACCGCATTTCGGGAACGCGAGGGCGAGGGACTGATCCGCTTCGCCACCTGGTGCGCCCTGGCCGAACACTACGGTCCCCGCACCGACGACTGGCCCGACCGGCTCGGCAAACCGAAGAAGCTGGCCCGCGCCATAGCCAAACGCGCCGACCGCATCGACTTTCACTGCTGGCTGCAATGGATCTGCGACCAGCAACTCGCCGCTGCCGGTACCGCCGCGACGGATTCCGGCATGGCCATCGGGGTGATCGCCGACCTCGCCGTCGGCGTCAACCGCACCGGTGCCGACGCTTGGGTGCTCAAAGATGCACTGGCACAAGGGGTCAGCGTCGGCGCGCCGCCCGACGGCTTCAATCAGCAAGGTCAGGACTGGAGCCAGCCGCCGTGGCACCCGCAGCGCCTGGCCGAAGCCGGTTATACGCCGTATCGGGATATGCTGCGCACCATCCTGCGTCACGCGGGCGGCGTGCGCGTCGACCACATCCTCGGCCTGTTCCGGCTGTGGTGGATCCCCGACGGCAATCCGCCCTCGGGCGGCGCCTATGTGCGCTACGACCACAATGCGCTCATCGGCATCCTCGCCCTCGAAGCACAACGCGCCGGAGCGGTGGTGATCGGCGAGGATCTCGGGGTCTTCGAACCGATCGTGCAGGACACGCTGCGTGATCGCGGAATCCTCGGCACCTCGATCCTGTGGTTCGAACACGGTCCGTACGCGCCGATTCCGCCCGAGGACTACCGGCGGCTGTGCCTGACGGCGGTCACCACCCACGACCTGCCGCCCACCCTCGGCTATCTCGCCGGCGACCACATCGCGCTCCGCTCGGCGCTGGGCCTGCTCGAAACCGGCAAGGAAGCCGAACGGGCCCGCGATGCCCGCGACCGCGACGCCGTCCTGAAACTCGCCGTCGACCGCGGACTGCTTCTCGACGACGCCGAGCTCGTCGACCGGACCACCGTCGAAGCGCTGTACCGGCTGATCGCCCGCAGCCCGTCGATCCTGCTCAGCGTCGCACTCGTCGACGCGGTAGGGGAGCGGCGCATCCAGAACCAGCCCGGAACCACCGGCGACCAGTACCCCAACTGGCGAATTCCGCTCGCCGACGACACCGGCGACGTCGTTCTTGTCGAAGACCTCGTCGGCCACCCGCGCTTCACCTCGCTGATCGAAGCGCTCACCGCACGCCCGTCGTCGTGACGTGGCCGTGCGATCATGGGAGCTATGTCCGCTACGCAGCCGTCCTTGACTCAGCGCCTTCTGTACCTGTTGGGGCGTCCGCTGCCGGACGAGATGCGTGAGTGGGTGCGTAACGACGTCGTCGGACCCGGTAACGCACGCCGCTACTTCGTGCGCGGAATCCTGCCGTTGATCCCGGTCCTCATCGCGTTCGCGTTCGTGCCCGGCCCGCTGATCATCCGGGTGTGCATGATGCTGCTCCTGCTGTTGCCGCTGATCTACTTCCAGTTCGCGCTGATGAAGGTGTATCGGCGGCATCTGCTGCACACCAACGGCCTCGATCCCGAGTTGGTCAACGTGACCCGCGACAAGCGCAAGGCCGACACGCGCAACGAGTACGAGAAGATCTACCGCAAGGATTAGACCCCTGCCAGCAGCTCCGGACCGTTGTTGGCGATGCGGTTGACCAGCGGCGATACCTCGCGGATGTCGACGGCATCGGCGATCGCCTCCGGTGGGGCCCGGAACAGGGCACTGGGCGCGAGGTGATCGGGGTCGAGCCAGCGACCCCAGTGATCGAACGGCATGATCAGCGGCATCCGATCGTGGACGTCCTGCAGTTTGCCGACGGCGTCGGTGGTCAGGATCGAACAGCTCAGCAGCGCGGGAGCGTCCGCGTCGTCCTTCGGATGCCACACCGACCACAGCCCGGCCATGAACAGCCGGGTGCCGTCGTGGGGCGACATGAAGAACGGGATCTTCGTCGGCTTGCCCTTGGAATCGAGGGGGCCGTTCTTCCACTCGTACCAGCCGTCCATCGGCACCAGACAGCGGTACGACCTTACCGACGACCGGAACGAACTCTTCTGCGCGGCCGTTTCGGCACGGGCGTTGAACAGCAACGGACCCTTGCCCGGTTCCTTCGACCACGACGGCACCAGACCCCAGCGCATCGCCCGGACCCGCAATTGCGGATCGTCATCGGGATTCTCGTGGTCGTGCCGTTTGACCACCGTCATCACCATGGTGGTGGGGGCGACGTTGTAGTTGACACCCGGCGCGGTCTTGGTCGCCGCAACCGGTTCGGAGCCGTCGGACGGAAGGTCGGGAACTTCGTTGACCGCCTCGATCTCGGCCGCGAGCTTCGCCGGATCGGTGGTCACCGCATAACGTCCGCACATCCACCCATGGTGTCACGGACATTCGGAACAAACTCCCACAGATCGCTGTTGGCAAATCATGTCACTTGCCCATGCCGCCGGCGAAAGGTCGAAGCCGTGAGCGTCAGCCACGATGCCCCGCACGCACCCGCCGGGGAAGTGCCGTCGGTAAGCTGGTCCGACAGCAGTGGGCCGCCGCGCACCTCGCTGGGGCACATCGAGTTCCGCCAGGTACTCACCGCGCCGCAGTCGATTTCGGGGCCCGCGCAAGTCGATATCGAAGGGACCGCAGTGGCTGACTCGGATTCGGGTGCAACACACGACGTCGGGGACGAATCGGATGATCACGGCGCCGCGCCGCGCCGCGCCGACCCGAACGAATCGGAAGCCGACCTCACGGCCCGTTTCGAGCGTGACGCGCTGCCGTTGCTCGACCAGATGTACGGCGCGGCACTGCGGATGACGCGCAATCCGGCCGACGCGGAGGACCTGGTCCAGGAGACCTACATCAAGGCGTACACCGCTTTCGCCTCGTTCCGCGACGGCACCAACCTGAAGGCGTGGCTGTACCGGATTCTCACCAACACTTACATCAATTCCTATCGCAAGAAACAGCGCCAGCCCGCGCAGTATCCGACCGACGAAATCACCGACTGGCAGTTGGCTGCCACCGCCGAGCACACCTCGTCGGGATTGCGTTCGGCCGAGATCGAGGCGCTCGACGCGTTGCCCGACGACGAGATCAAGCAGGCGTTGCAGGCATTGCCGGAAGACTTCCGGATGGCCGTCTACTACGCCGACGTCGAGGGGCTGCCGTACAAGGAGATCGCCGAGATCATGGAAACCCCGATCGGGACGGTCATGTCGCGGCTGCACCGGGGTAGGCGGCAGCTGCGGGAACTGCTCGCCGAGGTGGCCCGCGAACGCGGATTCAACCGCTCTCCCAAGGGATCGGATTCCGGAAAGAAGACCAAACCTGCTGAATCCCAAAAGGATTCAGATACCGAAAAGAAGTCCGGCGCCACGAAGAGGGCTGCGCGGAGCACGCAGAAAAGTGAGGTATCGCGGTGAGCGTCACAGAACCCGACGACACCGGTGTCCCGGGAGATACCGACCCCGAGTTCGTCACCCTCGATTGCAGCGCGGTGCTCGCCGACGTGTGGCTGCTGCTGGACAACGAATGCGATCCTGGCGCCCGCAGCCGGATCCGCGGCCACATCGACAACTGCCCGTCGTGTCTGGAGCACTACGGCATCGAGCGCGACCTCAAAGCCCTGATCAGCCGCAAGTGTGGCGGCGACGAGGCGCCGGCGGGTCTGCGGGAACGCCTGCGCATCGAGATCCGTAAGACCGTCGTCACCCGGACCACCGTGGTTCTCCCCGACGACACCACCCGCTGATCGCCCTGTGTGATAGCGACATACGACAAGACCCGGGTGCACTGGGTGTCCCGGGTCTTGTTGGTCGAACTCGACGTGTTGCTGCAGACGAATGGTCGTCTGCAGACGCATGTCAGGAGTTCGGGCGCTTGCCGTGGTTGGCTGCGTTCTTCTTGCGAGCGCGCTTCTTGCGTCCACGCTTGCCCATGGCGGATCTCCTTTGATGTCTACCGTTGGTCAGCGTCGATCATCCCACGTCGGGGCCCGCACCCGGAAATCAACCCGCTCTCGCACCGCCGGCCGGAGGCATGCCCTAGATTCATCTCATGGCTGAAGATGTCGTCGCGGAGATCGTGGCAACCGTCCTTGAGGTCTCCGCGACTGCGGGGCAGCGCGTCGAGGTCGGGGACACCCTGGTGCTTCTCGAATCGATGAAGATGGAGATCCCCGTGCTCGCCGAGGACGCCGGCACCCTCGCCGAGGTGAAGGTCGCGGTCGGCGACGTGATTCAGGCCGGTGACGTCATCGCGGTCTACCAGTAGCGCGAGCGCACTCCGAAGAGCGCGGGGATAAATGTCGACGCTGGTAGACCTGCTCGCCGAGCACACCACCCTGTCCGACGCCGCCGCCGGTCACCTGCAGCGGCTCGTCGCCGAATGGCAGCTGCTCGCCGACCTGTCGTTCGCCGACCTGATGCTGACCGTACGCGGCGACAACGGGGCGATGGTCACCGTCGCCCAGTGCCGGCCCAACACCGCGTCGACGGTCTTTCCCGGCGACGAGGTGGGCAGGGTCATCGACCGCGCCGCCGACGATCAGGTGGCCAGGGCGTTCGCCGACGGGCGGATCCATCGGGACGAGGATCCCACCTGGCACGGGGCAGTCGCCATCCGCCGGGAGGTGATCCCGGTGACCCATCCCGGGGCACCTGTGGGAGTCGACCCTGACCTCGACCCCGGCGCAGGTGACGCGATCGTCGGTGTACTGATCAGGGCCACCGACCTGACGCATCCGCGCCTGCCGTCGCCCTTGGAGATGGCATACCAGGAGTCGGCCAATGACCTGTGCCAGATGGTCGCCGACGGGACGTTTCCGGAGAAAGAAGGCAATTCGCAGGGCTTGTCGACGCCGCGCGCCGGTGACGGTTTCATCCGCCTCGACACCGAAGGGGTGGTGTCGTACGCCAGCCCGAACGCGTTGTCGGCCTTCCATCGGATGGGTTGGACGTCCGAACTCGCCGGCCGTCGGCTCATCGAGGTGACCGCCGATCTGCTCACCGACAGGTTCGAATCCGAGGACGTGGCGGCCATGGTCGAGTCTGCCGTGCGGCCCGTCGGCTCCGCCCGCGTGCCCTACCGCGACGACGTGGGCATGCGGATGGAGGTGGATGCCCGCAGGGCCACCGTCCTGCTGCGCGCGGTGGCGCTGCGCCCTCGTGGAAGCGCGACCGGCGCCGTCATTTTGATCCGCGACGTCACCGAGGTCAAACGCCGCGACCTCGCGCTGATCAGCAAGGACGCCACGATCCGCGAGATCCATCACCGGGTCAAGAACAATCTGCAGTCGGTGTCGGCGCTGTTGCGTCTGCAATCCCGGCGCACCACCAACCCGGAGGCCAAGGGTGCCCTCAATGAGGCGGTGCGGCGGGTGGCGTCCATCGCGCTCGTCCACGAACTACTTTCGGCCAGTGTCGACGAGGAAGTGGACCTCGACGAGGTCACCGACCGCCTCGTACCCATCCTCGTCGACGTGGCAGGGGAGTCGCGGGTGTCGGTGCGTCGCGTCGACAGGCTCGGCGTACTGCCGGCCGACCAGGCGATGCCGCTGGTCATGGTGCTGACCGAGCTCATCCAGAACGCCATCGAACACGGCGTGGGAGCCGCGGGAGGAGAACTGACGGCCGGTGCCGTCTCGCCCACCACACAGCCCACGTGGATCGAAGTCCATGCCCACCGCGACGTCCGCGAACTGGCCATCGAGGTCATCGACAACGGCGCCGGACTCCCGGCGGGTTTCGATCTGAACACCTCCGACCGGCTGGGACTGCAGATCGTGAAGACGATGGTGTCCATAGACCTCGGCGGAACGCTCGACATGCGGCGGGGCGAGGCCGGCGGCACCGAGGCCCGGGTCGTGGTCCCACTGCGCTGACGTGCGCAAGCAGATTCGACGGAGCGGCAGACACGACGGAGCAGGCAGACACGACGGAGCAGGCAGACACGACGGAGCAGGCAGACACGACGATGGGCCCGGCGGTGAGGCCGGGCCCATCTGTGCGGCCATCCGGCAGACGACGTCCGGAGGAGCCGTTTGCTATACGGAGCTGCGGGTACGGGTCCGCGCGTTCCTGCGCTTGAGAGCGCGACGCTCGTCCTCGCTCATACCGCCCCAGACGCCTGCGTCCTGACCGGACTCCAGTGCCCACGACAGGCACTCGGCAGTGACCGGGCACCGGCCGCAGACAAGCTTCGCGTCGGCGATCTGTGCGATAGCCGGGCCGCTCGTTCCCACCGGGAAGAACAGTTCCGGATCCTCGTCACGACAGATGGCCTTGTGCCGCCAGTCCATTCCAACTACTCCTTCTGCGTGCTGCGCGCACGGCTCGATGATGCCTATAAAACTCGGGTGGCTGTAACCGATCGTTAACACGGAGTCACCTAATGTTTCCGCGCTGTTGCTTGTGAATACTTTCACGAATTCAGCCGAAGTCAATGGTGTTCGGTTAACACGTGTGCAATATCACCCTTTCGGCCTATAGCACGCGGGCTGCGGAGCTATGTCGGGGGGTGGATGCACCGGTTGTGTACCGATGCACTACGCTACCCCCGGAAGCTTCTGCTGTCACCGGATATTTTGCGAATATGTGTCCGTTTGTGACATTTTGCACTAGCACTTGAATCTCGCGCGGCCATGCGTTACTCACGAGTAACTTTCTCCGGGTCACCGTAAAACCCCAGGTGACAGGCCGATGTCGGTCGCTACGTGTCGTGGCCGCGTGATCGGTTCGGGGTCAGCGGAACTGAACTGATCACAGATCCGGCGCAGGCGCGACCATGTCTATGGCGCAGGCGCGACCACGTCTATGGCGTTGGCGCGCTGACCGAAGCTCAGCTGGGTGTGGGTGCCGATGTAGTCGCCGTCCATCTGGACGTCGAGCGGCGTGTCGGCTTCGAACCGGATCCAGTCGAGGTCGTCGTTGCGGTAGAGATGGCGGGCTTTGGGCGGACGCTGGGTCAGCAGCCGGGTGGCCAGGGGGATGTTGCGCAGGACCGAGGTGGAGGTGGCGGCGAACAGGCCCAGGCCGGTGTCGAACCCGGTTCCGGGGTTGGTGCGGATCTCACGGGTGCCGAGGTAGGTCCAGGGGCTGGTGTTGCTGACGAAGCCGAATTTGACGCCGTCGATGGGGTCGCGGCCGGGTACATGTGCCGTGAAGTGCGCGGGGTTGGTGGCGTTGGCGAAGAACGAGGTGACGGTGGTCCAGAAGTAGCGAGTGGGGGTCGCTGCTTTGCCGGCGTGCCGTTTGCGTTCCATTTCGCGGACGACGATGGCGTCCATACCCATGCCGGTGTTGAACAGGAACCAGCGGTCGGCGGTGTGGGCGAGGCCGATGGAGCGGTATTGTCCGGTTTCCAGGAGTCCGATGTGCTGGCGCGTGGCGACGAGAGGATCGGCGTCGACGCCGAAGGTGCGGGCGAAGACGTTGGCGCTGCCACCGGGGATGACGCCGAGCTGAGGCCGTGGGCGGGCGGCGAACTCGGCGGGGGCACCGAGCATGCCGTTGACGGTTTCGTTGACGGTTCCGTCGCCACCGTGGACGAGGACGGCATCGTGACCCTCGGCGACGGCGCGGGCGCCGAGTTCGCTGGCGTGTCCGCGGTGCGTCGTGTGTTCCACGTCGACCTTGAATCGCGACTCCAGGGTGTGGACGAGCGCATCGCGGCCCGCCGCGGTGGTGGCGGTGGCAAAGGGGTTGACGATCAGCATGACGCGCACGAGAACACAGGATATGGGGTCGGGGGCGTGGAGCCGAATTCGCGGTGCGGCGTGCGGCGCATAGGGTGGTCTGCGTGAGTGAGAATCGTCCCGGCGGGAGCGGCGGCGCCGATGGCGTGGATCGGTCCGCGGGTGTCCCGGATGCCGATGCGGCGCCCAGATTCGTACGGATCGCGGGCGCGATAACGATGGCGCAGGGCGCGGCGGCGATCGTCGTGGCGGTGGTGCTGGTGATTCGTGAGGCCGCCGGTCATAAAGAGGCCGCTATCAGCGGGTATGGCACGGCTGCGTGGTTCGGGATCATTTTCGGCGGGGTGCTGGCCGGGGGTGCCGCGCTATGGTTCGGGCGCCGTTGGGGCCGGGCGATCTCGTTGGTGGCGCAGATCTTGTTGCTGCCGGTGTCCTACTACTTGGTGACCAGTGGTCAGGCGGTTTTCGGAGTTCCGCTCGCGTTGATCGCGATCGGCGTTCTGGTGTTGTTGTTCATGCCGTCGTCGGTGCAGTGGCTGGCCAACGACTACGCGCCGGATGCGCGGCCACCGGCACCGCGCGCACCCGATGGCGGCGGCTCGTCCGGAGCCTGAGGTCTGCTCGGGCGTGCTTGTGATGTACGTCGAGGAATGGAACCTCGTATGGTTATGGCATGACACGGATTCTTGCCGTCGCGAATCAGAAGGGCGGCGTGGCCAAGACGACCACCGTCGCTTCATTGGGGGCCGCGCTGGCCGATCTGGATGCGTCGGTGCTCGTCGTCGATCTCGACCCGCAGGGTTGTCTGACGTTCTCGCTGGGTCACAACCCGGACGAGTTGGAGGCGTCGGTGCACGACGTGCTGCTCGGCGATGAGGAGATCGCCGATGTGCTGCTCAATACCGACGACAACGTGACGTTGTTGCCGGCGACAATCGATCTGGCGGGTGCCGAGGCGCTGCTGTTGATGCGGCCGGGACGTGAGTATGCGCTCAAGCGGGCGCTTGCCGAGGTCGCCGAGGATTTTGATGTCATCCTGGTCGATTGTCCGCCTTCGCTGGGTGTTCTCACCCTGAACGGGTTGACCGCGGCCGATCAGGTGATCGTGCCGTTGCAGTGTGAGACGCTGGCCCATCGCGGTGTCGGGCAGTTGATGCGTACTGTCACCGAGGTTCAGCAGATCACCAATCCGCAGCTGCAGTTGCTGGGGGCGGTGGCCACGCTGTTCGACTCACGTACCACCCACAGCCGGGATGTGCTCTCAGATGTCGCCGACCGATACGGGTTGCCGGTGCTCGATCCGCCGATCCCGCGGACGGTGCGGTTCGCGGAGGCGTCGGCATCGGGCGTGTCGGTGATGCGAGGCCGAAAGAACAAGGGTGCCACCGCTTATCGCGAACTCGCCGAGAACCTGTGGAAGCATTGGGAGGCGGGCGAACCGGTACGCACGTCCGACCTGTCCTGACTCTTCGGCTATCGGCCGCGCTCAGGCGGGCGGGCCGTATACGGCCACGGTCGAACCCCACTGCTCGACTATCCGTTCGCCGAGCACCCGCAGTGTGATCATGCGGTCGGTTTCCTTATCGTGGCCCGCTTTGTCGTGGCTTGCCTTGTCGTAGCCCGCGCGAGGATAGCGGATCGTGCGGGTCTCCCGCATCGTCGCCGGATCGCGCACGCTGATTCCCGACGCGATGGGCAGCAGCAGTTTGCCGGCCATGATCTGTCCCGGCCCGAGTGTGCCCGGCACCTGGAAGGCGGGCCGCATGCTGCCGGCGTCGAGGACCACCGTCGCGCTGCCGGTCCAGAACGTGGTCAGGCCGTCCGAGGTGATCGCCGCGTTCGCGGCGGGTAGGGCGCGGGGGCCGTTGACGGTGTTGGTGCGCCGCTGAACACCGTCGGTGCTGAATTGCCGGATCGCGGCACGGCGCGGGGTGGCGGCGTCGGCGGCCGGTGCCGTGTCGGGTTCGGGCGGGTTGGCGCCGCCGTCGTAGACGGCGATGGCGCTGCTGCTCATCGCCACTACCGCGGGCGGGGGGCCGTCGGCGGTGCCGCGGGTGATGATGGTGGACCCGAACTGGCGGACCTTCTCGTCGTCGTCCTGGTTGACGCCGAGGACGGTCAGCCGGTATCCGCTGTCGTCGTCGCAGTGTTCGATGAGGGCGAGCCGGTCGGCGCCCAGCACCGCTGACGAGATGTCACAACCGGTGCGTTGCGGTTGTGCGTCGGGTTTGACCGGCGCGTCGACCCGGCCGTACTCGATGCCGCGCACGAGGTTGGTGCCCCATGTCTCCAACCGGGTGCGGCCCTGTGCCAGCACATAACCGGAGCCGCCGGCGAGGTTCACGGCGTCGTCGGCGTCACTGGTCCGCGCCCCGGTCCGGGCACCCGTGTCGCCGTCGAGGGCGGTCACCTCGCCGCAACCGCGCGAGTTGCCGTACACCGACAGGACCGTGTCGTGGGAGTCGCGCCAGGCGCCCAGCACCGCACACAGTCGCCGGTTGCGGTGGTAGCGCCACACCTGCGATCCGGTCGCCGGGTCGCGGCCGATCACCGATCCGTCGTCGCCGGTGATCACCAGCGACCGGGACAGGGCCGCGACGGTGGTGGCCGCCGATGGCGCCTGCCAGAGCGGGACCAGTGCCGCCGGGACGGTGGTGGCCGGTTTCGCGGCCGGGACGACGCGGTGCGCCCGGTCCGAGGTGGTGTGCCGCCCCGGACTGAACCACCAGATCACCGCCCCCGCCATCAGCACAACCACGATGATCAGTGCGCTGATCAGCAGATCGATCCGGGTCCGCCGTTCCGGTGCGACTCGGGGCCGACTACGCGCCATGGCGCCCCAGAGTAGCGCGGAAGGTCATTCGGCGGCGGGCACGGCCACCGGCTCGGCGGAGGCGGCCGCACCGCCGGCCGTGTCCCGGGCCGGCTTGCGGCCCGATCCGCCCCGCCTGCGGCGGCGCTTGCGCGGTGCCTTCGGGGCGTCCTCGGCCGCGGTCGCCGGCGTCTGCTCTGTGTTCTCCGTGGTGTCGCCGGTATCGAGGGTTTCCGGGGAATCCGGAGAATCGGCGGTTTCCGGGGCCGCTGACTCGGTGCTCTCGTTCCCGTCGGCCGTCCTGCCGCCGCGGGTCCGCCGGCGGGTGCGGGTGCGGGTCGATGCGGGACGTTCCCGGCGCGGGCGGGGCTCGGTTGACTCGGTGCGTGGCGGCGGTGCGATGCGGCCCGTCGCCGATTCCGGGATGTTCAGGTCGTCGCGCAGATTCTCCGACGTCGAATACGTCTCCACCGGCTCGGGCACACCGATGCCGAGTGCCGAATTGATCAGCTCCCAGCGGTGCAGCTCGTCCCAGTCGACGAGGGTGACGGCGATACCGGTGCGGCCGGCCCGGCCCGTGCGGCCGATGCGGTGCACGTACGTCTTGTCGTCCTCGGGGCACTGATAGTTGATGACGTGTGTCACATCGTCGATGTCGATGCCGCGCGCGGCGACATCGGTGGCGACCAGCACGTCGATCTTGCCCTCACGGAACTTCTTGAGCGCCTTCTCGCGGGCCACCTGCCCCAGGTCGCCGTGCACCGCACCCACTTTGAAGCCGCGTTCGGCCAGGTCGTCGGCCACCTTCTGCGCGGTTCGCTTGGTGCGGGTGAAGATCATGGTGGCGCCGCGGCCCTCGGCCTGCAGGATGCGGGCCACCAGCTCGGCCTTGTCCAGCGCATGCGCACGATAGACGAACTGGGTGGTGCGGTCGTGCACGGCCGAATCGTTGGCCTGTTCAGCGCGGATGTGCGTCGGCCGGTTCAGGAATGTGCGCGCCAGGGTGACGATCGGGCCCGGCATCGTCGCCGAGAACAGCATCGTCTGCCGGTCCGCGGGCAGGCTTGCCATGATGCGTTCGATATCGGGCAGGAAGCCCAGGTCAAGCATCTCGTCGGCCTCATCGAGCACGAGGATCTGCACCTTGCCGAGGATCAGATGCCCCTGCTGCGCGAGGTCGAGGAGGCGGCCGGGGGTACCGATCACGACGTCGACACCCGACCGCAACTCGGCGATCTGCGACTCGTACGGACGGCCACCGTAGATCGAGGTCACGCTCAGCGGGCGGGTACCCTCGCCGGCGGGGACGCGGATCTTCTTGGCGGCCAGTTCGATGTCGCCGGTGACCTGGATGCACAGCTCGCGGGTCGGGACGATGATCAGGGCACGCGGCGTCGTGTCGAGGGCACGGATCCCGGCGTCGTCGGCGTTCGCGAGGCGATGCAGCAGCGGAACGCCGAACCCGAACGTCTTGCCCATGCCGGTGCGGGCCTGGCCGATGAGGTCGTCGCCGGCCATCGCCAGCGGAAGCGTCAGTTCCTGGATGGCGAAGGTGTGGGACTTGCCGTCCTCGATCAGCACGTCGACGATCTGCGGGTCGACGCCGAGTTCTGCGAACGTCGGCGGCACATGGGATTCGTCGACGATGGTCGTCCGGACGTCATCGTTTCCGGTGTTTTGAGGGCCGGTGTTTTGAGGGGTGGACATATTCGATTGGAGCCTTTCGGTATTGCGTCAGCACGCACGCACCTACTCAGCTGTGGACGAATCGTCCCCGTCAGCCACACCGCGCGGGGCGGAACGGCAGTGCCGGGCGACCCCAGACCGGCTTCCCGGCGCCGAACGCGATAGGCGCGTTCGCGCGCGAGGCGACCTGGTGATCGCGATTGTGCTCAGGTTGTGCGCGCACAAGTCAGGTGCCGGGACCGTCTCGGGAGATCCGCAAGCGAACTCCCCGGTCGGCGGGTCGAGTCGCCCATGAACCAAGAACCATGAACCAAGAACCGCGGACTCACAGGCCGACGAACATGACGATCGCCGATGACACCACGGGACAGTGTACTTGCAGTTGGTACCACCCGGCCGCAGTGCCTACGATCGGAGGATGACCTCAACAGCCGCGCCCTCGGGGGACCGCGCCGGCCGGGCCGCGCCGGACGCCGGTCAAGCCGCGATTTCGGAGGCACCAGCCACCGCCAAACTGTTCGCGATCCTGCTCGCCGGAGAACACGCCGCCTTCACCCGGCTGATGATCGAATCGCAGCTTGCGCCCGGCCCCGCCGGCCAGATTTCGCTCGGCAAGATGATCGCCGCCGAGGTGGACCACTACTCGACTCTTGAGAATCATCTTCGCGACGCCGGTATCGACCCGGTTGCCGCCATCGCCCGCTACCGGCGGGTCTTCGACCAGTACCACGGCGCCACCACGCCGTCGAACTGGAACGAAGTGCTCATCAAGGCCTACATCGGCGACAATCTCGCCGCCGACTTCTACTCCGAGTTCGTCGACGTCGTGCCTGCCGTCCCGATCGGTGACGTGATCCGCGAGGTCATGTCCCAGACCGACAACTCGCAGTTCGCGTGCGCCGAGGTGCGTGCCGCGATCGCCCGCGACCCCGACATCGCCGCACCGCTCAAGCTCTGGGCCCGCAGGCTCCTCGGTGAGGCAGTCACCCACGCCCAGTGGGTCCTGGCGGCCGAGGAGGACGTCACCGACCTGCTGTTCTCCGGCGTGACGTCGTTGCAGGGCGTCGCCACGTTCTTCGACACGGTCGAGCAACGTCATGCCGAACGGATGGCCGATCTCGGGCTCGTGTAGCGGCGTCGTGATCCTGCACTAACGTAGGTGAAGCTGATGTGAGGCCGGGCGTCCCGGCTACGGAGTGAAAAGGGTGGTCATGGCCGTAGAAGTGAAGATCGGGATCGTCGACAGCCCGCGTGAGCTGGCCGTGCAGTCCGCGCTGTCGAGTGACGATGCGTACGCCGCGGTGCGGGGCGTGCTCGCCGGCGATGAGACGATCCTGGAACTGACCGACGAGAAGGGGTCGCGGATCCTGGTCCCGGCCGCGAAGATCGCCTACGTCGAGGTCGGTGCCGCCGAGGTCCGTAAGGTCGGCTTCGGTTCCTGACGGAACACGGAAATCGGGAGGGCTCCGGTCGCTGACCGGAGCCCTCCCGATTTCCTGCAAGCAGCCGGTCACCCCGCTCTGTGACAGGGCAGATCCGGCCGCCGATCTCACGCCGAGTCCGATCCCACCGCCGATCCTTGCAGAGGCACGTGGGACAGGCCTCCCCAGAGCAGGGCGACGGTCGTGTCGATGGCGGTTTGTTTGTCGACGGGACGTTTGGCTTCGAGCCAGTATCGGGCGTTGACCTGGCTGGCGCCGACGAGACCCGCGGCGAGCATCCGGGAACGGTGCGGGTCGAATCCGGAGTCGTGCATGACGAGGCCGTACACGGCGTCGACGCAGCCTTCGGTGGCGCTTTCGATGCGGCGGATGACGGCCGGGTCCATGGCGTCGGAGGAGAAGATCAGCCGGTAGCCGGAGTTGTCCTCGTCTATGAAGTCGAAGAAGGCTTTGACCGCCGCCCGTACGCGCTGCTTGTTGTCGGTGGTGGTGAGCAGGGCGGCGTTGACGTCGCTGACCAGCTTTTCGGCGTGGGAGTCGACGACCGCGAGGTACAGGTCGAGTTTGGAGGGGAAGTGCTGGTAGAGAACAGGTTTGCTGACTCCGGCGTGGATCGCGATCTCGTCCATGCCCGCGGAGTGGTATCCGCGTTCGACGAAGATCTCGCTGG